>NZ_JBFBIL010000019.1:0-114828 GCF_040685575.1 Kitasatospora sp. NPDC088351
ACTGATCCACCCCGAAGGGCTTCACCGTTCGACTTGCATGTGTTAAGCACGCCGCCAGCGTTCGTCCTGAGCCAGGATCAAACTCTCCGTGAATGCTTGCCCGTAATCGGGCGGCACACCCGCGTTGAGCGGCACGGCAACCACCGGAATAGGGCGGCCCCGCGCACTGCGTCCTCGCTGTGTTATTTCAAAAAGGAATCTCCAACCCCGGAACAATCCGAGGCCGGGGATGTCAACATATCTGGCGTTGACTTTTGGCACGCTGTTGAGTTCTCAAGGAACGGACACTTCCTTCAGGCCGCCTTCCAGCGGGCCCTCCGGGCGCTTCGTTCTTTCGCATTTCCAGCTTACCAGATGTTTTCCGCTCCGTTTTCCGGAGTTTCATTCATCCGATCCTGGCCGGCCAGGTCCGCTTTTCTGCGGCGACCCCCACATTAGCGCATTTCAGGATTAACCCGAAATTCCCGCTCCCACCCGTCGACAAAAACGCCGAACAACCCAAATGAATGGGCATCGAGTGAGAGTTGGGCTTGCTGAGTGTGATGGCCGCTCCGGCTGGTCCGCGGTGGCCTCTCGGCCTCTCGTGCACCTGCCCGCTTCAAGCGACTCGTCCAACATTAGGCCAGTCGGACGACCTCGTCAAACCCTGAGGGCCGGATCTGACCAGATCCGGCCCTCAGGGTTGAAAACCGCAGTTCAGCAGCGGTGTGGTTTCGGCCAGGCTCAGCCGGCCGCGGTGAGCTCCACCGCCGCCAGGTTGCGCTTGCCACGGCGCAGGACCAGCCAACGGCCGTGCAGCAGGTCCGACTCGGCCGGCACCGCCTCCTCGTCCGTCACCTTGACGTTGTTGAGGTAGGCGCCGCCTTCCTTGATCGTCCGGCGGGCGGCCGACCGGCTCGGCGACAGACCGACGGCGACCAGCAGGTCGACGATCGACTGCAGCTCGGTGACCTTGGCCTTCGGGACCTCGGCCAGCGCGGCGGCCAGGGTCGGGGCCTCCAGGTCGGCGAGGTCCCCCTGGCCGAACAGTGCCTTGGAAGCGGCCACCGCGCGCTGGTACTGCTCGGCGCCGTGGACCAGGGTGGTCAGCTCCTCGGCGAGTGCCCGCTGCGCGAGCCGGGCGGCGGGCCGCTCGGCGGTCTCGCGCTCCAGCTCCTCGACCTCCTCCTTCGTGCGGAAGCTGAAGATCCGCAGGAAGGTGGGGACGTCCCGGTCGTCGGCGTTCAGCCAGAACTGGTAGAAGGCGTACGGGGTGGTCAGCTCGGGGTCGAGCCAGACCGTGCCGGACTCCGTCTTGCCGAACTTGGTGCCGTCGGCCTTCACGATCAGCGGCGTGGCCAGCGCGTGCACCGACTTGGCGTCGGCCTTGCGGATCAGGTCGGTGCCGGCGGTGAGGTTGCCCCACTGGTCGCTGCCGCCGGTCTGCAGGCTGCAGCCGTAGCGGCGGTTCAGCTCCAGGTAGTCCATGCCCTGGAGGATCTGGTAGCTGAACTCGGTGTAGCTGATGCCCGCGTCGGAGTTGAGCCGCCGCGCGACGGCCTCCTTGGCGATCATGTTGTTGACGCGGAAGTACTTGCCCACGTCACGCAGCAGGCTGATGGCCGACATCCCGGAGGTCCAGTCCAGGTTGTTGACCATGCGCGCCGCGTACGGGCCCTCGAAGTCGAGGAAGCGCGAGATCTGGCCGCGCAGCCGCTCGACCCAGCCGGCCACCGTCTCGGGGTCGTTGAGGACCCGCTCGGCGGTGGGCTTCGGGTCCCCGATCAGGCCGGTGGCGCCGCCGACCAGACCGAGCGGGAGGTTCCCCGCCTGCTGGATGCGGCGCATGGTGAGGATCTGTACCAGGTTGCCGAGGTGCAGGCTGGGGGCCGTCGGGTCGAACCCGCAATAGAACGTGACCGGGCCGTCCGCGAATGCCTTGCGCAGTGCGTCCTCGTCGGTGGACAGGGCGATCAGACCACGCCACTGCAGCTCGTCGACGATGTCCGTCACGGTCACGATTCTCCTTCGATCGGGCGTCCGCCCGGTGCGGACCCGGTTCGTCCGGGCCCCGGTACGGAGCGACTCCAGCGTCACAAAGCCTACGCGGTCCGGGCCAGGGCTTTTCCGTCGAGGCGTCCGGCCCGGCACCGGGTCGGCGCGGGCCCGCCCCGTCCACCGCCGGCCACGCCCCGCCCCGACACCGGAAATTCCGTTGTTCGTCGGCCCGGGGCCCCTTCAGAGTGGTGCCAACGCCGCGCGGCGGCAGTGACGTGTGTGGAGACGGTCGTGCCGCCGTGGCACGCCGGTGGAAAGGGTGGGCCGAGGTGCGCAACACGCTGGTTCTGAACGCGAGCTACGAACCCCTGACGACGGTGTCGCTCCAGCGCGCCGTGGTGCTGGTGCTCCAGGACAAGGCGGTGGTGGAACAGGCGCACCCGCTGCGGACCATGCGCGGTACCGGCGTCACCGTCCCGGTGCCCCGGGTGATCAGACTGCAACGGTACGTACGCGTGCCGTTCCGACAACAGGCCCCGTGGTCACGCCGCGGTGTGCTGGGCCGGGACCAGCACCTGTGCGCCTACTGCGGGCGCCGGGCCACCACCGTGGACCACCTCCAGCCCAGGTCGCGGGGCGGGGCCGACAGCTGGCTGAACACCGTGGCCGCCTGCGCCGAGGACAACCAGCGCAAGGCCGACCGGACACCGGAGCAGGCCGGCATGCGGCTGCTGCGCAAGCCGTTCGTACCGACCCCGCAGGCCACGCTGATGACGGCGCTGGGCCTGCGCGGCCCGGAGGCCCGGGACCTCGCCGCCTGGCTGCCGGCCGGAACCGTCCCGGCCGGGCCCGCGGTGCCGTCCGCGGCCTGAGGCCGTCCGGGCGGGGAGCGGGTCAGCCGGTCGCCTGGTACCCGGACGCTATGCCGAAGTTGGCCGAGTGTTCGGGTACCGCGACGACCTTGCCGCCGCCGATCAGCACCCGGCCGGAGACCAGCAGTGAGCCGGTGCCCTGCGGGAAGCTGCCGCCCATCGCCTCGCCGCCGCCGTCCAGCGTGAAGCGGCTCAGGTGGGCGGGCCGTTCGCGGCGTTCGTCGGCGGCCAGCACCAGCGCCCGGTCGTCGATGGCGACCGCCCGCAGGACGCCCTTCTCCAGCGCCGCCGTCTTCCAGCGCGGCTTGCCGCTGTCCAGGTCGTAGCCGACGACCGAGACCGGTCCGCCGCCGTTCGCCGGGACGACCGTGGTCACCATCGTCCGGTCCTGGAAGAACACCCGGGGTGTGGCCGAAAACGTGCCCTGGGCGACATCGAGCCGGCCCTCCCCGGTGGCGACCGGGATCTCGGCGGCCGGGTCGCCCGTCGGGCCCCAGGCGAGCACCTTGTCGTCGTCGGGTTTCCCGCCGGTGGCCAGGACGACGGACGGTTCGGCGGAGAGCACGGTCACCGTCTTCGGCTGGCTGTTCAGCCCCCGCCACCAGTTCACCTTGCCGTCGGCGGTGTTCAGCGAGACCGCCTGGTCGACGGGGGTGGAGTCGGCGCAGGAGCTGGCGACCATGACGGTCCGGCCGGTGACACCGCCGGAGAGGGTGCAGAACTTGCCCTGGCCGGTGTACTGCCAGACGTCCTTGCCGTCGGCGGACTCCCAGGCGATCACCCGGTCGTCGCCGACGGCGATCACCTTGTCCTCGGTGACGCCGATCCGGGCCGCGTAACCGCCCTTGGCGTCCGAGACGCTCTTGGTCCAAGCGGTCTTGCCGGTCTTCGCGTCGACGGCGGCGACCAGCGTGCAAGGGCTCTTCGGATCGGCCTTCGGGCGGAACAGCACCGCGCCCAGACCGGCCCCGTTCACGCTCGGCGACAGCCCGCAGGGCACCGCCCCGGCGGCCGGCGGCTCGACCGACCAGGTGGGCCGGCCGGCCGCCAGGTCATAGGCGTGGACACCGCTGGAGTCGGCCCGGACCACCGCGTCGGCCAGCAGCCAGCTGCCCACCAGCGTGTCGTCGGCGCCCGGCTGCACGGCGCCGGCCGGCTGGGCGGACCAGGCCTTGGCGTGGGAGACGGCGAAGCCGGGATCACCGTCGGCGGAGGCGTTCTCGCTGCCCTCGGCGGCGACCGCCAGACCGGCGGCGACCAGCACGCCGAGCGCGGCGACACCGGCGCCGGTCCGCACCATCAGGGCCCGCCGGCCGGGCGCGTGTTCGGCCGAGACCACGGCGTCGGCGGCGGCCCGGGCCTTGGCCGTGAAGGAGGAACGGCCTGCGGAGCCGCCGGCCCGCCGGCCCGCCGACCGCGACCCCGGCCTGGCGGACGCGCCGGGTACGGCGGCCTCCGACGGCGCCGCGGGCCCCGGCTGGGGCGCCGGCTCCGGGTCGGGTTCCGGCTCGATGTGCACATAGCCGTCGGCGGAGTACTCGGCTCCGGCCGGGGCGTAGAGCTCGTCCCCGGCCGGCGGCTGCGGGACGGCGTACGGGGCGTACTGCTGCTGCTCGTGACCTGGGTACGGGGCGTACGGCTGGTACGGGCCGTCCGGGTGGCCACCGTGGCCGTACCCACCCTGGCCGTACCCGGCGTCGGTGCCGTACCCGGCGTCGGTGCCGTAGCCAGGGGCGGTGCCGTACTCGGCGGTCCCCTGCCACTGCTGCTGCTCCGGGTACCCGCCCTGCCACTCGGGCTGCGGCTGGGGGTACCAGGGCTGCTGCTGGGCGTCTCCGAGGGGATCCTGCGCCATCCGTTCCGTCCCTCCCGACCGCCTGAAGTGCGGCAGCCAGCATCTCACGCCGGGCGGAGCGGCCCGTTCCGCCCTCCGGAGAGGCCTCCGGAGGGCGGCGGGCGAGGCGCGGTGCGGGCGGGCCGGCTACCCCGCCTCGGCGCGGAAGGCCTCGTCGATGCGGCCGGCGAGCGCGAAGTCCAGCGCGGTGAGACCGCCCGCGCTGTGGGTGGAGAGCGCGAAGTGCAGGGTGCGCCAGCGGATGTCGATGTCGGGGTGGTGGTCCATCGCCTCCGCGGCCTCGGCGACGGCGACGACCACCCGGATCGCGGCCGGGAAGTCCGGCGCGTCGGCGGTCCGGACGATGCTGTCACCGTCCCTGGACCACTCCGGCCGTCCGGCCAGCGCGGCGGTGATCTCGTCCTCGGTCAGGCGTGCTCTGCTGCTCATCGAACCGCTCCCGTGGGTCGGGGGTGAAGGGTCGGGCCTTCCGCCGCGAAACGGACCGGGTGGCGGCGGCCAGGGCCCCGGTGCGGTCCGGACGGGAAGGCGCACGTAGGAGCATAGGGAGGCGGGCTCCCGCGCGGTCGACGACACCTCGCGGCGCCCGCCGGTGTCACGCGTCTCCCCCGCTCCGGGGCCCTCCGGGCCGTCCGCGGGCACCGGGCGCGACGGCGGATCAGCCGATCAGCAGCTTGGTGACGGCGACCAGCCCGACCACCACGATGACCCCGCGCAGCGCGGGCGGCGGCAGCTTGCGGCCCACCTTGGCGCCGATCAGCCCGCCGCAGAGCGAGCCGACGGCGATCAGCCCGGCGGCCGTCCAGTCGACGGTCGAGGTGAAGAGGAAGAACACGGCGGCGACCGCGTTGACGATCATCGCCAACGCGTTCTTCACGCCGTTGATCCGCTGGAGGTCCTCCTGGAGCAGCATGCCCATCAACGCCATCAGCAGGACGCCCTGGGCCGCGCCGAAGTAGCCGCCGTAGATGCCGGTGAGGAAGACGCCGCCGAGCAGCACCGCGCTTCCGTCGGGGTCTCCCCCGGGCCGGCGGCGGGCCGCGACCGCCCTGGCCACCCGGGGCTGGATCACCACCAGGACGAGGGCCAGCAGGATCAGCGCCGGGACGATCGCGTCGAAGGCGCCGCTGGGCAGTCTGATCAGCAGGACGGCGCCGACCAGTCCGCCGAGCAGCGAGGCGGTGCCCAGCCGGAGCAGCCGTCGGCCCTGGCCGGCCAGCTCCCTGCGGTAGCCGATCACGCCGCTCAGCGAACCGGGCACCAGGCCGAAGGTGTTGGAGACGTTGGCGGTGACCGGCGGGATGCCGACGGCGAGCAGGACGGGGAAGGTGATCAGGGTTCCGGAGCCGACGATCACATTGATCATCCCGGCCCCGACACCCGCCACCAGGACGGCGATCGCCTCCCAGAGCGTCATGGGTCACCTCTCGTCTCGGTCCTGTCCGAGGCGATCATGCCGGACCGGGTACCGGGCCCACCAGACCCGACCGCGATCCGGGACGTGGGACCCGGCCCGCGCCGCACCCTCGGGAACGGCCGAGGGCCCGCCTCCCGTACCGCACGGGAGGCGGGCCCTCATCGCATCAGGCGCGTCCGGAGACGCTCCGGATCACTCCGGGTCGATCTTGCGGTACTCGCGGGCCGGGTCCACCCGGGGGCGGGCGGCGCCCTTGGTGTCGGTGTCCAGCGGGCGCGGCCCGGCCGCCGGGTCGAGCGGGACCTGGGTGGCGGCCGGCGCCGCCGGGACGCTCGGCGCCGCGACCGCGCCGCCGTTCGCCCCGCCGGTCAGGCCGTTGAACGCGCCGCCGAGGCCCTTGAGCGCGTCGCCCACCTCGCTCGGGATGATCCAGAGCTTGTTGGAGTCGCCCTTGGCCAGCTCGGGCAGCGTCTGCAGGTACTGGTAGGCGAGCAGCTTCTGGTCGGCGTCGCCGTCGTGGATGGCCTCGAAGACCGTCCGGATCGCGGCCGCCTCACCGTCGGCGCGCAGCACCGCGGCCTGGGCCTCACCCTCGGCCTTGAGCACCTCGGCCTGCTTCTCACCCTCGGCGCGCAGGATCTGGGCCTGCCGGGCGCCCTCGGCGGTGAGGATCGCGGCGCGCTTGTCACGGTCGGCGCGCATCTGCTTCTCCATCGAGTCCTGGATGGAGGTCGGCGGCTCGATCGCCTTGAGCTCGACGCGGTTGACCCGGATGCCCCACTTGCCGGTGGCCTCGTCGAGCACCCCGCGCAGGCCGGCGTTGATGACCTCGCGCGAGGTCAGGGTGGACTCGAGGTCCATCGAGCCGATGATGTTGCGCAGCGTGGTGACGGTGAGCTGCTCGATCGCCTGGATGTAGCTGGCGACCTCGTAGGTGGCCGCCCGGGCGTCGGTGACCTGGTAGTAGATCACCGTGTCGATGTTGACCACCAGGTTGTCCTGGGTGATCACCGGCTGCGGCGGGAACGGCACGACCTGCTCACGCAGGTCGATCCGGTTGCGGACCCGGTCGATGAACGGGACGACGATGTTCAGCCCTGCGTTGAGCGTCCGGGTGTAGCGGCCGAAGCGCTCCACGATCGCGGCGCTGGCCTGCGGGATGACCTGAATCGTCTTGATCAGCGCGATGAATGCCACCACGACCAGGACGACCAAAACGATAAGGACGGGTTCCACGGACTCTCCCCTAGACGACCAGGGCGGTCGCGCCCTGGATTTCGACGACATCGACCTGCTGCCCCGGTTGGTACACGCTGCCGGGGTTGAGCGCACGGGCCGACCAGATCTCGCCGTTCAGCTTGATCCGCCCGCCCTCCCCGTCGACCGTTTCCGCGACGACCGCGGTGGCGCCCTGGAGCGCCTCGATGCCCATTTTGATGTTCGGGCCCTTCTTGAGCTCCCGGTACGCGATCGGGCGGACCACGACCAGCAGCGCGACCGAGACCGCGACGAAGGTCAGTACCTGCCAGACCGCTCCGGCGCCCAGCCCGGCCACTCCGGCCGCCGCCAGCGCGCCGACCGCGAACATGGCGAACTCCGGCATCGCGGTGATCACCAGCGGTATGCCGAGGCCGACGGCGGCGAGGAGCCACCAGATCCAGCTGTCCACGTGTCCATCCTAGGGAGCGAAGGGCCTTAGGGCGGAAAGTTCCCGCAGGTGGAGGGGCGGAAACCGGTCGCACGTGCGACCGGCCCCGGTTCAGCGGACTTCAGTGGCCGTCAGCGGGCTCATCGGAGACCTCATGAGGCGTCAGCGGCCTCAGCCGAGCGGCAGGCCCTGGGCGGACCAGCGGTCGCCGTGCCGCTCCAGGGTCAGCGGCAGGCCGAAGCAGAGCGACAGGTTGCGCGCGGTCAGCTCAGTGTCGATCGGGCCGGCGGTGAGCACCTTGCCCTGACGGATCATCAGGACGTGGGTGAAGCCGGGGGCGATCTCCTCGACGTGGTGGGTGACCATGGCCATCGCCGGCGCGAACTCGTCCTGCGCGAGCGCGCCGAGGCGGCGGACCAGGTCCTCACGGCCGCCGAGGTCGAGGCCGGCGGCGGGCTCGTCCAGCAGCAGCAGCTCGGGGTCGGTCATCAGCGCGCGGGCGATCAGGGTGCGCTTGCGCTCGCCCTCGGAGAGGGTGCCGAACTTGCGGGCGGTGAGGTTGACCATGCCGAGCCGGTCGAGGAGCGCGAGCGCGCGGGACTCGTCGGTCTGCTCGTACTTCTCCTGCCAGCTGACCGTCATGCCGTACGCGGCGGTGAGCACCGTTTGCAGCACGGTCTGCTCGGCGGGCAGCTTGTCGAACATGGCCGCGCCGGCCAGGCCGATCCGCGAGCGCAGCTCGAAGACGTCGACCTCGCCGAGCTTCTCGCCGAGGACGGACACCTTGCCGGCGGTCGGGAAGAGGTACGTGGAGGCGATCTGCAGCAGGGTGGTCTTCCCGGCGCCGTTGGGGCCGAGGATGACCCAGCGCTCTCCCTCGGAGATGGACCACGAGACCTGGTCGACCAGCGCGCGCCCCTCCCGGACCACGGATACGTCCACCAGCTCCAGCACGTCGCTCATGCCTACGCCTTCCCCAATACAGAAATACGGCCGTCGGGTGCGGGCGGGCAGCCACTCCGGCGGCCGGTGGGCACGGAGTGGGTGCGCCGCACGCGCATGGGCAAACCTACGCCACGCGGATGACCGCCGATTCCGTAGGCTGGCCGGATGCTCGTGACTCCTGCCGACAATCCGTACGAAGAGCCCCGTTCGGGGCGGTTGACCGCCTGGGGCAACGCTCTGCTGAACGGCCTGGTGCCGCCCGACAACGCCGCCGCCGCGGTGCTCGGCGCCGACGAGAGCCACCGGGTGACCGGGCTGCCCGGGGACGGGCCCGGGGAGCTGCACGGGCTCACCTGGGCGCTGGGGCGGCTCCGGGTGCTGGGGGTGAAGGGCCTGCGGCTGGCGCTGCCGAGCGCCGGGCACCCGCTGGGGCTGACCGGCCCCGCGTCGTTCAACCAGCGCGCGCTGGACGCGGGCGAGGCCGTGCTGGCGGTGGGGGTGCCGCTCGGGCTGGTGCCGGAGATCGAGGTGTTCGGCCCGGCCGGGGACCGCTCGGCGACGGTCCTGTGGCGCTGCTCGGAGGTGGACGACGCCCCGCCCGCCGATGTGCCGTCGCTGCACGAGGCCGAGCGCGAGCTGGTGGACGGGCTGCGCGAGGCGACCGTCCTGCTGGCCCGGCTGGATGTCGCCGGGGCCGGCCCCGAGGCGCTGCGGGCCCTGGACGCCTACCGCCGGCGCGGCCACGTCGAGCTGCTCGCGCCCGGCTACCCGCCGCGGGCGGTCCGGGTGCTGGAGTCGGCCCGCCAGGTGTCCGCGCTGCTCTCGATCGCCTCGGGCGGCCACGGGGCGGCGGTCAGCGCCTCCGAGATGGCCGCCCGCCAGGGCGCCCTGGCGCCCCTGCGGCGGACCGCCCGGCGGGCCCAGGTGGCGGCGTACAACGCCCTGGTGGACGAGCGCGGGGACCGCTGAGCCCGCGGGCCCCGCTCAGGCCTCCCTGGCCGCCCCGTTGCGGACGGCCCAGAGCGCGGCCTGGGTGCGGTCGGCGAGGTCCAGCTTCATCAGGATGTTGGAGACGTGGGTCTTCACCGTCTTCTCGGAGAGGTGCAGGCTCCGGGCGATCTCCCGGTTGGAGCGCCCGTCGGCGATGTGGCCGAGCACCTCGCGCTCGCGTTCGGTGAGGGTGCCGCCGCGGCCCTGCGGAGCACGGGGGCCGTCGTCGGCGAGCAGCGCCTCGGCGAGTTCGGGCTGGAGCAGGACGTGGCCGGCGTGGACCGAGCGGATCGCGCCGGCCAGCGCCTCCGGGTCGACGTCCTTGTAGACGTACCCGGCGGCGCCGGCCCGCAGCGCGGGGACCATCGTGCGGTGCTCGGTGAAGCTGGTGACGATCAGGATGCGGGCCCGGCTGCCCTCGCCCTTGAGGGTGCGCAGCGCCTCGATGCCGTCCACGTCCGGCATCTTGAGGTCCATCAGGACGACGTCGGGGTCGAGCTCCCGGGCGCGGTCCACGCCCTCGGCGCCGTCGGCGGCCTCGCCGACCACCTCGATGTCGTCCTGCACCTCCAGGAAGGTGCGCAGGCCGCGGCGGACCACCTGGTGGTCGTCGACCAGCAGGACGCGGATCGCTGGCGTGGTGTCAGGCACCGGGGACCTCCATCTCGACGACCGTTCCCTTCCCGGGGGCCGATTCCAGGGTGAGCGTGCCGCCGACGGCGGCGGCACGGTCGCGCATCGAGGCCAGGCCGAGGTGGCGGCCGGCCCGGCGGACGGACTCCGGGTCGAAGCCCCGGCCGTCGTCGCGGACCCGCAGGACGGCGCCGCGGGCGGACGTGCCGGCCAGGGTGACGGTGACCCGCCCGGCCCCGGAGTGGCGCAGCGCGTTGTGCAGGGCTTCCTGGGCGACCCGCAGCAGGGCGGCCTCCTGGGCCGGCGGCAGGGCGCGGACTCCGTCGGCGGCGAAGACGAGGTCGGCGCTGTGGGCCCGGTCGAGGACCTGCACCTGGGAGGCGAGGGTGGCGCTGAGGCCGTCCTCCTCCAGGGCGGCGGGGCGCAGTTCGACGACGACGGCGCGCAGTTCGTCGGCGGCCTCGGCGGCGAGGCGGGCGACCTCGGCGAGTTCGGCGCGGGCGCGGGCCGGGTCGCGCTCGACCAGGGTGGCGGCGGCCTTGGCGGTGAGGCGCAGCGAGAAGAGCTTCTGCGAGACGGCGTCGTGCAGGTCGTGGGCGATCCGGGCGCGTTCGCCGGCCAGGGTGAGTTCGCGGCTGCGCTCGTAGAGGCGGGCGTTGGAGAGGGCGAGGGCGGCGTGCGCGGCGAGTATCCGGAGCAGTTCCTCGTCGTGGTCGGTGAAGCCGCCGCCGAGCCGCTTGTTGGCGAGGAAGATGACGCCCATGACCTGCGGCTCGTCCTCGACGGCGTCGGTGTCGAGGATCGGCATGCCGAGGAAGGCGTCCATGTCCGGGTGGGCGGCCGGCCAGCCGCCGAAGGCGGGGGCCCGGCGGACGTCGGCGAGCCGGGTGGGCCCGGTCTCGTGGAGCATCTTGGCGAGGACGCCGTGCTGGCGGGGCAGCGGGCCGATGGCCTTCCACTGCTCGTCGGTGATGCCGTCGACGACGAACTGGGCGAAGCCGCCGTGGTCGTCCGGTACGCCGAGGGCCGCGTACTCGGCGCCGAGCAGGTCGCGGGCGGAGGCGGTGATCCGGCGCAGGACCTCGCGCACCTCCAGGTGGCGGCTCATCCCGAGCAGGGCCTGGCTGACGGCCTCGATACCGGCCAGGCAGGGCTCGCAGGCGGGCAGTGGACCGGTGGGCGGCGGGCCGACCGGTATCCGGCCGACGGGGAGCGGTCCGGCCGGGGGCCGGCGGTCGCTGGACGCGGGGGGCATACCGCCAAACTACCGCCGCGCGGCCGCCGCCCGCGTCGGTCCGAGGGCGCGCGGGGCGCAGGTCCGAGGACCTACGCCCCGGGCCGGAGCGGCACCGGAACGCCGGGGGGCGGCCCTCCCGGATCGGGGAGGGCCGCCCCGGTGGAGCGGGCGAAGGGGGTCAGCCCTTCTGCATGACCTCGGGCTCGTGGCGGCGCTGGAGGCGGGTCACGATGACGCCGATGACGACCGACATCGCGATCAGCACACCGGCGTCGAGGAGCAGCTGGCCGACGTTGTGGCCCCAGACCGCGTCGTACTCGGGGTTCTGGAGGTCCTTGTTCCAGGGGCCCATCAGCTTGGACAGGTCCAGCGTGGTGGCGACCACGCCGACGCCCCAGCGGGCCGGCATCAGCCAGGCGAACTGCTCCAGGCCCGGCTTGCTGAAGATCTGGAAGAGGCAGCCGGTGAAGACGACCTGGATGATCGCGAACATGACCAGCAGCGGCATGGTCTTCTCGGAGGTCTTCACCAGCGCGGAGATCATCAGGCCGAACATCATCGAGGCGAAGCTCAGCAGGATCAGGCCGGTGCTCATCTCGATGATCGGCAGGCTCTTGACGATCAGCCCCTCGGAGGGCAGCTTGCGCGGCAGGAAGCCGACGGCGGAGATGACCGCGCCCTGGATCACGCTGAAGAAGCCCAGCACGATGATCTTGGACATCATGTACGCCGAGCGGGAGAGCCCGGTGGCCCGTTCCCGTTCGTAGATCGCCCGTTCCTTGATCAGCTCGCGGACCGAGTTGGCCGCCCCGGAGAAACAGGCGCCGATCGCCAGGATCAGCATGATCGTGGCGGCCCCGCTGTTGATCCCGAGCTGCGACTTCGGGTTCCTCGCCAGGCCCGCCTCGTTCGGGATCAGCACGCTGACCAGCCCGACCACCGCCGGCAGCAGGACGGAGAGCGCCAGGAAGCCCCGGTCCGAGGCGAGCACCGAGGCGTAGCGGCGGATCAGCGTCCACAGCTGCGAGCCCCAGCTCTGCGGCTTCGGCGGGCGGACCGCCTCCCGCACGATCTGGGCGGACTGCGCGGCCGCGGAGTCCACGTCCGCGGAGTACTGCTGGTAGTGCACCGAACCGCGGTAGCGGCCGGCCCAGTCGTGGTCCGGGTAGTTCTCGAAGGCCTGGAAGACATCGGCCCAGGTCTCGTACCCGAAGAAGTGCAGCGCCTCGTCCGGCGGGCCGAAGTAGGCCACCGAACCGCCCGGAGCCATCACCAGCAGCCGGTCGCAGAGCGCGAGTTCGGCCACCGAGTGGGTGACGACGAGGATGGTGCGGCCGTCGTCGGCGAGGCCGCGCAGCATCTGCATGACCTCGCGGTCCATGCCCGGGTCGAGGCCCGAGGTGGGCTCGTCCAGGAAGATCAGCGAGGGCTTGGTGAGCAGTTCCAGCGCGACCGAGACGCGCTTCTGCTGGCCGCCGGAGAGCGCGGTGATCCGGTTGTCGGCGCGCTTGTCCAGGCGCAGCTCGTACAGCACCTCGTCGATCCGGGCCTCGCGCTCGCGCGCCTCGGTGTCGCCGGGGAAGCGCAGCCGGGCCGCGTACTTGAGGCCGGTGCGGACGGTCAGTTCCTTGTGCAGGATCTCCGACTGCGGCACCAGGCCGATGCGCGAGCGCAGCTCGGCGAACTGCTTGTAGAGGTTGCGGCCGTCGTAGAGGACGTCGCCGCGGTCGGCCGGGCGGTAGCCGGTGAGGGCGCGCAGCAGGGTTGACTTGCCGGAGCCGGACGGGCCGATGACGGCGACCAGCGACTTCTCCGGCACGCCGAAGCTGACGTCGTTGAGCAGGATCTTCTTGGCGCCCTTGTGCTCGACCTCGACGGTCAGGTGGCGGGCGGAGAAGGAGACGGCGCCGGTGTCGACGAACTCCTGCAGCTGGTCGCCGACCAGGACGAAGCTGGAGTGGCCGACGGTCAGCCGGTCCTGCGGGCCCATCAGCTGGCGCTGGACGGGCTGGCCGTTGAGGAAGATGCCGTTGTGGCTGCCGAGGTCGATGATCTCGTAGCGGCCGTCGGGCAGTTGGCGCAGCTCGGCGTGGTGGCGGGAGACCTGGAGGTCGGAGACCACGACGTCGTTGTCGAGCGCGCGGCCGATCCGGACGGTGCGCATGGCGGCCGTCAGGTTGCGGATGACCGTCGGCTGCGGGCCGCCGTCGTGCTGCGGCGCCTGCTGCTGCGGGAAGCCGCCGTGCGGGGGCGCCGGCGGGGCGAAGTCCTGCCGCGGCGGGAACGGCTGCTGCTGCCCGCCCCACTGCGGCGGCGGCTGCGCCGGGGGCTGCTGGACGGGCGGCTGCTGGGCCCACTGCTGCTGCACCGGGGGCTGCGGCGTCGGGGCGGCGGCGCGGCTGGTGACGGCCTCGTGCCAGGCGGGGGCCGGCGCGGAGGCCTGGGCGGGCGCGGAGAAGTTCAGCCGGGGGCCGTTCTCGGCGTTGCCGAGGTTGACCGCGGCGCCGGGGAACAGCTGGGCCTGCAGGGTGCGGGCGCCGCCGGTGTAGGTGCCGTTGGTGCTCCCGTGGTCGTCCAGCTGCCAGCCGCTTCCGTTGAAGGAGATGGTGGCGTGCTGCCAGGAGACCCTGGCATCCTCGAACGGGAAGTCCGACTGCGGGTTGCGCCCGATGCTGTAGGACCGCCCCGGCTCCAGAGTCCGCTGCTGTCCGTTGATCTCAATGACGAGTTGCGGCACTGCTCGCCTGCCCCGCTCTCTCGGTCCCCCGATTGTGACCCCGGCCGGGGCCGCGATGATCGTGAATCTGACGGGGGAATCATTCCAGCCCCTCGCCCGGGGACGAAAGTCGCCCCTGACGACTGTGACCAGGCGGAAACGATTCGCCGACGGACCCGTACCACACCCCCGCGTCACCTCTCCGTCACCCATCCGTCACCCGGGTCGTACGCACACCTCCGATACGTCCGTCCGCGAGGTGGACGGGTGCCGTGGCGGCGGCGGGCGGCGGGTAGCGTGGGGGGCACCATGAACGCATCGCCCTTGGCCGCTGAGCCGCTTCCCGCCCCGCAGCCCCGGACCGAGGACGAGCGCACCCTGCTCGTCAAGGTGTTCGGCAAGGACCGTCCCGGCATCACCGCCGGCCTCTTCACCACCCTCGCCGGGTTCGGCGTCGAGGTGATCGACATCGAGCAGGTGGTGACCCGGGGCCGGATAACGCTCTGTGCCCTGGTGACCCCCCCGGCCGGCGGCGCGCCCGGCGCCGAGGGCAGCCTGCGGGCCACCGTGCACCGCTGGGCGGAGGAGCAGAAGCTCCAGGCCGAGATCATCTCCGGCATCGGCGACAACCGGCCGCGCCGTGAGGGCCGTTCGCACGTGACCGTGCTGGGCCACCCGCTGACCGCCGCCGCGGTCTCCGCGCTGACCTCCCGGATCACCGCCTCCGGCGGCAACATCGACCGTGTCTTCCGGCTCGCCAAGTACCCGGTGACCGCCGTCGAGCTGGCCGTCTCCGGTGTCGCCACCGACGAACTGCGCGCCGAGCTGGCCCAGGAGGCGGCCACCCAGCGGGTGGACATCGCGGTGGTCAGGGCCGGCCTGGAGCGCCGGGCCAAGCGGCTGGTGGTGATGGACGTCGACTCCACGCTGATCCAGGACGAGGTGATCGAGCTGTTCGCGGCCCACGCGGGCTGCGAGGAGAAGGTCGCCGAGGTGACGGCGGCGGCGATGCGCGGCGAGCTGGACTTCGCCGAGTCGCTGCGCGCCCGGGTGGCGCTGCTGGCCGGGCTGGACGCCGGCGTGACCGAGAAGGTGCGCGCGGAGGTCCGGTTCACGCCGGGCGCGCGCACCCTGATCCGCACGCTGCAGCGGCTCGGTTTCCAGGTCGCGGTGGTCTCCGGCGGGTTCACCCAGGTCACCGACCACCTGGTGGAGCAGTTGGGGCTGGACTTCGCGGCGGCCAACACCCTGGAGGTGGTGGACGGCAGGTTCACCGGCCGGGTGGTCGGCGAGATCGTGGACCGGGCCGGCAAGGCCCGCTGGCTGGCCCGGTTCGCCGAGCAGGCGAAGGTGCCGCTGGAGCAGACGGTGGCGATCGGCGACGGCGCCAACGACCTGGACATGCTGAACGCGGCCGGGCTCGGGGTGGCGTTCAACGCCAAGCCGGTGGTGCGCGAGGCCGCGGACACCGCGGTGAACGTGCCGTTCCTGGACACCGTGCTGTACCTGCTGGGCATCACCCGCGAGGAGGTCGAGGCGGCCGACGCGCTGGACGGTACGCCGACCGAGTAGCGCGCGGCCGGCCGGGCGGGCCCCGGGACGGACGAGAGGGGCCCGAGGAGCACTCCTCGGGCCCCTCTCCCCCGAGGTCAGTCCTGCGGCGTGAAGTAGGAGACCAGCGCGGCCACGCCCGGCTCGACGCCCTTCCACGAACCGCTGAAGCTGAGCACCGCGATGGCGGCGGTCGGGAAGCCGCCGAGCCGCAGCCGTTCCAGCGCCTCCCGGTCGCCCTCGTCCCCGGCCAGCACCTGGGTCAGCCCGAGCACTCCGGGGTTGTGGCCGACCAGGACCAGGTCGGCGTACTCCTCCGGGGTCTCCTGGATGACGGTGATGATCTCGCCGGGGCTGGCCTCGTACACCCGCTCCTCGTACACCGTCTTGCGCGACCGCTTGGGCAGTTCGTGCGCGGCGAGCTTCCAGGTCTCGCGGGCGCGCAGAGCGGTGGAGCAGAGCACGTAGTCGGGGTTGATGCCGGAGTCGGCGAGCCAGCGGCCGGAATCCGGGGCCTGGTGGCGGCCCCGGTCGGCCAGCGGCCGCTCGTGGTCGTCGACGCCGTTGGGCCAGTCGGCCTTGGCATGGCGGAGAACGATGATCCTGCGGGGCGTGTCGGCGCTCATACCCAGCAAGCTTGGCAGAAAAGCCGCTGCGGGGCGCGGTGCTGCCCGATGGCGCCACCCTGAGGGGTGCAGGGTGTCATGATGCGCCGTTCGCCGGGGTTCGTCCGCCGGACGGGCGCCGGACGGCCGGGGCGCCGAGGGGCGTCCCGGGTACGGCGCGCCCGGTCAGCCCAGGCTCTGGGCGACGCTGGCGACGATCACCAGCAGGACCACGATGCCGACGATCGCCGCGGCGATCTGGCCGAGCTTCTTGTGGCCGTCGGTGGGGTTGGGATCAAGTACGGGCATGACCGGATTCTCCCACCCCGGTCATGCCCGTCGGTCACCGACCCCTCGGTGTTGGTCAGTTCTTGACCGGGACCGCGGCCGGGTGGACCGCCTCGTCCTCGATGTGCCGGGCCATCGCGGCCCGCAGGCCGAACAGCATCTGCGGCACCAGCAGCAGGGCCAGGAAGCCCAGCGGCAGGTACCACTCGCCGGTGGCCTGGTAGAGCCGGCCGATCAGGATCGGGCCGGGGATGGAGATCAGGTAGCCGACGCCCTGGGCGAAGGCGGAGAGCTGGGCCACCCCGCCGGCCGTCCGGGCGCGCAGCCCGATCATGGTCAGCACCAGCGGGAACGCGCAGTTGGAGAGGCCGACCAGGACCGCCCAGGCCCAGGAGGCGGAGGCGGGGGCCAGCGCCAGGCCGGTGTACCCGGCGATGCCGCAGGCGGCGAGCACCACGACGAACAGCCGCTGGTCGCCCCGGCGCGCGGCGAGGTTGGGCAGCACGAAGGAGACCGGCACGCCGATCGCCATGGTGATCGCCAGCAGCACCCCGGAGGCGCTCTCGGAGACGCCGGAGTCCTGGAAGATCTTCGGGAGCCAGCCCATCACCACGTAGGCGCCGGTGGCCTGGAGGCCGAAGAAGCAGGCCATCGCCCAGGCGGTCCGGCTGCGGGTGATCGGCAGCCGGACGGTGGTCGTGCCGCCGGCCTTGTCGCCGCGCTCGCGCCGGGACAGCATGACGGGCAGCCAGAGCAGCAGGGCGAGCGCGCCGAGCGCGGCCCAGACGCCCAGGCCCACCCGCCAGTCGCCGCCGAGCGAGCTGGTCAGCGGCACGGTGACGGCGGCGGCCAGCGCGGTGCCGGCCGACAGCGACATGGAGTAGAGGCCGATCATCGGGCCGACCTTCTCCGGGAAGTACCGCTTGATCACCACGGGGATCAGCACGTTGGAGACCGCCACACCGGCCAGCGCCAGCGCGGTCAGCAGCAGGAAGACCGCCGTGCCGCCGGCGAACGAGCGGGCCAGCACGCCCGCGGTGATCGCGCCCATGCCGGCGGTGATCACCGCGATCGGCCCGGCCTTGCGGGCCATGCCCGGCGCGGCGAAGCCGAACAGGGCGAAGCAGAGCGAGGGGACGGCGGTGAGCAGGCCGGCCAGCGTCGGGTTCATCCCGAGGTCGGCACGGACCTGGTCGAGCAGCGGCCCGAGGCTGGTGACCACGGGGCGGAGGTTGAAGGCGGCGACGGCGATCGCGACGGCGAACAACCAGCCGACGCGCGTGCCACGGGTGGCGGGGGGCCGCTCGGTCTGCGGCCGGGCCTCGGTTCGGGAGGAGGCGGTGGTGTCTGCTGCGGGAGGCATGGGAGCCATCATAGAATGATGGGATGAATTAGCGCATCCTCGAATTGGCATGATGTCCCGACCCACCCGTCGGTCCGGCCCACCCGTCTGCCGCCGGCCCCCGCCGATCCCGAATCCGCAAGGAGTCCCCCGTGGCGCTGTCCTCGCCGAGACGCACCCCGCTGTCCGATCAGGTGATCTCGCAGCTGCGCGCCCAGATCACCTCGGGCGAATGGCCCGTCGGCTCGCGCATCCCGACCGAGGCCGCGCTGGTCGAGCAGCTCGGAGTGGCCCGCAACACCGTCCGCGAGGCCGTCCGCGCCCTCGCCCACAACGGCCTGCTGGACATCCGCCAGGGCTCCGGCACCTACGTCCTGGCCACCAGCGAGCTGGCCGGCGTGATGCACCGCCGCTTCGCCGACGCCGACCTGGCCCAGGTCGCCGAGCTGCGGGTCACCCTGGAGGCCTCGGCGGCCGGGCTGGCCGCCACCCGCCGCACCGAGCGCGACCTCGGCCTGCTGGAGGCCACCCTGGCCCGCCGTGAGGACGCCTGGCGCTCCGGCGACGCCGAGGACTTCGTCCAGGCCGACGCCGCCTTCCACCAGGCCGTCGTCGCCGCCGCCCACAACGACGTGCTCGCCGCCGTCTACGCCGACCTCGGCGAGGTCACCCGGGCCCATCTGCGCCACGACGTCGGCCCCGAGCTGATCGCCGAGCGCTACCTCGGCCACGACCGGATCGTGGACGCCATCCGGGCCGGCGACCCCCACCGCGCCTCGGACGAGGCCGGCCGCGCCATCGGCGCCTGCACCCCGGCCGAGGCCTGACCCGGTCCCGGCTCCCGGGTTCCCGCGCCCGGCAACCCCGGGCCGGACAGCCCCTGGTGAGAGCGGGCCCCGGCCCTGCCGCCCGAAGCGGCGAAGAACGCGACCCGCCCGGTACCCCTTGCGAGGGATACCGGGCGGGTCGGGTGTGGCACCGGGTGCGCCGCCGTCAGGCGCCGATCGCGTGCAGGCCGCCGTCCACGTGGACGATCTCGCCGGTGGTCTTGGGGAACCAGTCGGAGAGCAGGGCCACGACGCCGCGGCCGGCCGGCTCCGGGTCGGTCAGGTCCCACTTCAGCGGGGAACGGCTGTCCCAGGTGGCGGCCAGGTCGCCGAAGCCCGGGATGGACTTGGCGGCCATCGAGCCGATCGGGCCGGCCGAGACCAGGTTCACCCGGATGTTGCGGGAGCCGAGGTCACGGGCCATGTAGCGGGAGGTGGCCTCCAGCGCGGCCTTGGCCGGGCCCATCCAGTCGTACTTCGGCCAGGCGAACTGGGCGTCGAAGGTCAGGCCGACCACCGAGCCGCCGTCCTGCATCAGCGGCAGCAGCGCCGTGGTGAGCGACTTCAGCGAGAACGCCGAGACGTGCATGGCGGTCGCCACGGACTCCCACGGGGTGTTCAGGAAGTTGCCGCCCAGGGCGTCCTGCGGGGCGAAGCCGATCGAGTGGACGATGCCGTCCAGGCTCGGCAGGTGCTCGCGGACCTGGTCGGCGATGCCCGCCAGCTGCTCCTCGCTGGAGACGTCCAGCTCCAGCACCTTGACCGGCTTCGGCAGCTTCTTGGCGATGCGCTCGGTCAGGCTCGGCCGCGGGAACGCGGTGAGGATGATCTCGGCGCCCTGCTCCTGGGCGAGCTTCGCGGTGTGGAAGGCGATGGAGGACTCCATCAGCACACCGGTGATCAGGATCCGCTTGCCCTCAAGGATTCCACTCATGATCAGTGACCCATGCCCAATCCGCCGTCGACGGGAATGACGGCTCCGGTGATGTACGCGGCCTCGTCCGAACCGAGGAACCGCACGGTGGAGGCGACCTCGGCGGGCGCCGCGTAGCGGCCCAGCGGCACGCCCGAGACGATCTCCGCACGGCGCTCGTCGCTGAGCACCGCGGTCATGTCGGTGTCCACGAAGCCGGGGGCGACCACGTTGACGGTGATGTTGCGCGGGCCGAGCTCGCGCGCCAGCGACCGGGCGAACCCGACCAGGCCGGCCTTGGAGGCGGCGTAGTTGGCCTGACCCGGCGAGCCGGAGAGGCCGACCACCGAGGAGATCAGGACAACACGGCCCTTGCGCGCCCGCATCATCAGCTTGGAGGCGCGCTTGACCACCCGGAACGTGCCGGTCAGGTTGGTGTCCAGGACGGAGGTGAAGTCCTCCTCGGACATGCGCAGCAGCAGGGTGTCGTGGGTGATGCCCGCGTTCGCGACCAGCACCTCGACCGCGCCGTGCTTGGCCTCGACCTCGGTGAACGCCGCATCGACCTGCGCGGCGTCGGTGATGTCGCAGCGCACCGCGAGGACCTCGTACTTCTCCAGCGCCTCGGGTACCTCACCCGAGCGGCTGGTGATGGCGACCTTGTCGCCCGCCTCGGCGAAGGCCAGGGCGATCGCGAGGCCGATGCCCCGGTTTCCTCCGGTGACGAGAACCGAGCGGCTCAACGATCCACCTCTCTCCGTTGGATCCGCGTACGGCGAAACGCGCACGCAGTGTGACGGTATCGGTCGGCCCGGGGCGGCGACGAATCGGTCTCCCACAGCGCCTTACCGGCGGAACTGTCGCAATCCGACAATCCGCGTCCGAGGCGGCGGCCGGCCGCCTCCAGGTCGTTGTGCTGCCGCGGTCCCGCCGTTGTCGTGTCCGCTGTCGTATCCGCTGTCGTGATCCGCGGAACGGGAACAACAGGGACGGCCGGGAACAACACGGGCGGGCACGCCCGTTGCCCCGGTGGTGCGGGACAACCCGGGGCCGGCCGTACCGACTTCTGGACGGGCCCCGCCGTGCGGGGCCCGGCGCCCCGGCGACGAACGAAGGCAGAGCACGGATGAGCGAGGCACAGCCCGGTACCACCCGCCGGCGCGGACGACTGCTGGCACTGGCCGTCCTGGCGGCCGGCGCGGGAGCGGCCGCCTGGTCGCTGCGCGACCTGCCGGCGGCGTTCGGGCGGCGACCGGACGGCGACCGCGAGGAGCGGGTGCGCGACTCGCCGCAGTACCGCGACGGGGTCTTCCACAACGCGCCCTCCACGCTGGCCCGGGCCGGGTCCGCCCCCGACTTCGACCGGGACACCGCGCGCCGGATGCTGTTCCAGCGCGAGGGCCGGGTACCCGCCAACCCGGTCCCGACCGTCCGCCCGGCCGACGGGTCGCGCCCGGCCGCCGAGGGCGTGGAGATCACCTGGTACGGACACGCCTCCGCCCTGGTGGAGATCGAGGGCTCCCGGGTCCTGCTCGACCCGGTCTGGAGCGACCGCTGCTCCCCCGCCGCGCACATCGGCCCCAAGCGGCTGCACCCGGTGCCGGTGGAGCTGGAGGAACTGCCGCGGGTCGACGCGGTGCTGATCTCCCACGACCACTACGACCACCTGGACATGGCGACGGTCAAGCGTCTCGTCCGCAGCCAGTCCGCGCCGTTCGCGGTCCCGCTGGGCATCGGCGGCCACCTGCGCCGCTGGGGCGTCCCGGAGCACCGGATCATCGAACTGGACTGGGACGAGACCTGCACCCTCGGCGAACTGGTGCTCACCCTGACCTCCGCCCACCACTTCTCCGGCCGCGGCCTCACCCGCAACACCACCCTCTGGGGTTCCTGGGTGATCGCCGGGCCCACCCGCAAGGTCTTCTACACCGGGGACTCCGGCTACTTCGAGGGCTACGCGAAAATCGGCGACCAGCACGGCCCGTTCGACGCCGCCCTGGTGCAGATCGGCGCGTACGACGCGGCCTGGGCCGACATCCACATGACGCCCGAGGACGCCGTCCGTGCCCACCGCGACCTCGACGCGGGCCTGCTGGTGCCGGTCCACTGGTGCACCTTCAACCTGGGCCTGCACCCGTGGGCCGAGCCGGTCGAGCGGCTGCTCGTCGAGGCCAAGGCGCAGGCCGTCCCGCTGGCGGTGCCGCGCCCCGGCGAGCGGGTGGACGTCGACTGCCCGCCGGAGCTGGACGGCTGGTGGGAGAGCGTCTCCTGACGCACGGCCCGGAAGGTCCCCGCGGCGCCCGCGACCGGCGCGTGTCACCGGGGAAATGAGCTGGCCGAAACCCCATGGACGGGAAATGATTCGGTGCGGGCATCCCTGTGCGGGGTGCCCGCACCGCCATCCCCCCGACCAGGGAGCCCGATTGACTCCGAAGCCCCCGACCAGCAGCGCCGGTGCCCCGCACGGGCGCGCCGTCGACGCGCTGTTCCTCGCCTACCCGCTGCGCACCCTCGCCGACGCGGCGCTCACCCGGGCCCGTGAACTCGGCGCCGCCCACGCCGACTTCCGTCTGGAGCGGGTCCGCAGCGCCTCCTGGCGGCTGCGCGACGCCCGACCGGCCGGCACCTCCGACAGCGTCCAGCTGGGCTTCGCCGTCCGGGTGCTTCTGGACGGCGCCTGGGGCTTCGCCGCCGGGGTGGACCTCACCCCCGCCGCGGCGGCCGGGGTCGCCGAGCAGGCCGTCGCGGTGGCCCGGCTCTCCGGCGGGATCGGCCGCGCGGCAGGCTCGAAGGAGCTCGTCGAGCTGGCGGACGAACCGGTCCACCCGGACGTCACCTGGGTCTCCTCCTACGAGGTGAACCCCTTCGAGGTGCCGGACGCCGAGAAGACGGCCCTGCTCGCCGACTGGAGCTCCCGGCTGCTCGCCGCCGAGGGCGTCTCGCACGTCCAGGCCACGCTGCTGACGGTCCAGGAGAACAAGTTCTACGCGGACACCGCCGGCACCGTCACCACCCAGCAGCGGATCCGGCTGCACCCCACGGTCCAGGCCACCTCGGTCGACGAGCGCACCGGGGCCTTCGACTCGATGCGCACCCTGGCCCCGCCGGCCGGGCGCGGCTGGGAGTACCTGACGGGCACCGGCTGGGACTGGAACGCCGAGCTGGCCGAACTGCCCGTCCTGCTGGCCGAGAAGATGAAGGCGCCGAGCGTCGAAGCCGGCCGCTACGACCTGGTCGTCGACCCGTCCAACCTCTGGCTGACCATCCACGAGTCGATCGGCCACGCCACCGAACTGGACCGCGCGCTGGGCTACGAGGCCGCCTACGCCGGCACCTCCTTCGCCACCTTCGACCGGCTGGGGTCGCTCCGGTACGGCTCCGAACTGATGCACGTCACCGGCGACCGGACCGCCGAACACGGCCTCTCCACCATCGGCTACGACGACGAGGGCGTCGCCACCCAGTCCTGGGACCTGGTCCGGGACGGCATCCTGGTCGGCTACCAGCTCGACCGGAGCATGGCCAGACTGAAGGGCTTCGAGCGCTCCAACGGCTGCGCCTTCGCCGACTCCCCCGCCCATGTGCCGGTCCAGCGGATGGCCAACGTCTCGCTCCAGCCGGCCGCCGACGGCCCCGACACCCAGGGGCTGTTCGCGGGCGTGGAGAACGGCCTGTACATCGTCGGCGACCGTTCCTGGTCGATCGACATGCAGAGGTACAACTTCCAGTTCACCGGCCAGCGCGCGTACGCCATCAGGAACGGCGAACTCGCCGGCCAGGTCAAGGACTTCGCCTACCAGGCCACCACCACCGACTTCTGGGGCTCGATGGCGGCCGTCGGCGGCCCGCAGACCTACGTGCTCGGCGGCGCCTTCAACTGCGGCAAGGCGCAGCCCGGCCAGATCGCGGCGGTCAGCCACGGCTGCCCCTCGGCGCTGTTCCGCAACGTCAACGTGCTCAACACCCAGCAGGAGGCGGGTCACTGATGACCGCGACGCAACCCCACGAACTCGTCGAGCTGGCGCTCGGCCTCTCCCTCGCCGACGGCTGCGTGGTGATCGCCGACGAGGAGTCCACCGCCAACCTCCGCTGGGCCGGCAACGCGCTGACCACCAACGGCGTCACCCGGGGCCGCCGGCTCACCGTGATCGCCACGGTGGCCGGCGCCGAGGGCACCGCCTCCGGCGTGGTCTCCCGCGAGGCCGTCGCGCCGGACGAGGTGGAGAGCCTGGTCCGGGCCGCCGAGGAGGCCGCCCGCGCGGCCGGCCCGGCCGAGGACGCCCAGCCCCTGGTGGCCGACCGGCCGTCCTCGCCCGGCTTCACCGAACCGCCCGCCGAGACCTCGATCGAGGTGTTCGCGGCCTTCGCGCCCGCCCTCGGCGAGGCCTTCGCCCGGGCCGCCGCCCAGGGCGAGCTGCTGTACGGCTTCGCCCGGCACGAGATGGTCTCCAGCTACCTGGGCACCTCCACCGGCCTGCGGCTGCGCCACGACCAGCCCACCGGCATGGTCGAGCTGAACGCCAAGACCGCCGACCTCTCCGGCTCGGCCTGGGCGGGCGCCGGCACCCGGGACTTCACCGACGTCGACGTCACCGAGCTGCACGCCCAGCTGACCAGGCGGCTCGCCTGGGGAGCCCGGAGGATCGACCTGCCGGCCGGCCGGTACGAGACCCTGCTGCCGCCCTCGGCGGTGGCCGACCTGCTGGTGTACATGAGCTGGTCCTCCGGCGGCCGGGACGCGGCCGAGGGCCGGACGGTCTTCTCCCGGCCCGGCGGGGGCACCCGGATCGGCGACAAGCTCGCCGGCCTGCCGCTGACGCTGCGCTCCGACCCGGCCGAACCGGGCCTGGAGACGGCGCCGTTCGTGCTGGCGCACTCCAGCGGCGGGGACTCCTCGGTCTTCGACAACGGCCTGGAGCTCACCGCCACCGAGTGGATCCGCGAGGGCGTGCTGACCGATCTGGTCACCACCCGGCACTCCGCCGCGCTGACCGGCCTGGCGCTGCGGCCGGCCGGGGACAACCTCGTCCTGGAGACCGCCGACCAGGCGTCCGCGCCGACCCTGGACGAGATGATCGCCCGCACCGAGCGCGGCCTGCTGCTCACCTGCCTCTGGTACATCCGCGAGGTGGATCCGGCGACGCTGCTGCTCACCGGCCTCACCCGGGACGGCGTGTACCTGGTGGAGAACGGCGAGGTCGTCGGCGCGGTGAACAACTTCCGGTTCAACGAGTCGCCGGTCGACCTGCTCGGCCGGATCACCGAGGTGGGCCGCACCGAGCGCTGCCTGCCGCGGGAGTGGAGCGACTGGTTCACCCGGGCCGCGATGCCGCCGGTGCGGGTCCCGGATTTCAACATGAGTTCGGTCAGCCAGGCGTCCTAGGGCGCCAGACCACGGGGGAAGGATCGAGAGAGTGGACGAGAAGCGCACGGTCAGGACCAGCAAGATGCTGTCGCGGATCCTGCGGCACGACCCCGGCCGGGTCGGGATCACCCTGGACGCGGCCGGCTGGGTCCGGGTGGACGTCCTGCTCGCCGCGCTGGCGGCGAAGGGGAACCGGCTGACCAGGGCCGAGCTGGACCACGTGGTGGAGACCAACAACAAGCGCCGGTTCGCCTACTCCGAGGACGGTCTCTCGATCCGCGCCAGTCAGGGGCACACGGTGGCGGTCGACCTCGGTCTGACCGCCACCGAGCCGCCGGCGGTGCTGTACCACGGCACCGCCACCCGGAGCCTCGACCCGATATTCCACGAGGGCCTGCGCCCGATGGCCCGGCAGGACGTCCACCTCTCGGCGGACACCGAAACGGCCACCAGGGTCGGCGCCCGGCACGGCCGCCCGGTGGTCCTGACCGTGGACGCGGCGGCGATGGCGGCGGCCGGCCACGAGTTCCGGGTCAGCGCCAACGGCGTCTGGCTCACCGCCGCGGTACCGCCCGAGTACCTCGGCCGGCTCCGCCAGGACGCGCCCCTCCGCCCCGGTCTCGTCGGCGGCCCCGGCGCGGCGTACCGTGAGGAGGCCGCGCGGCGAGACGCGCGGGTGCCTGGACGAGGACGGTAGGACATGGGCAAGAGCGCCGGCGATGGAGAGGTCTACCGGATCACGGGTGCGCGCAGCAGCCTCACCGAGGACGTCCGCGGGCGGCAGCGGCGCTATGTGGCCTCGATGCTGCTGCGCACCGTCTGCGTGCTGCTGGCGGTGGTCCTGTGGGACGTCCAGCGGGTGCTGGCGTTCGTCGCGCTGGCCGGCGCGGTCCTGCTGCCGTACTTCGCGGTGCTGATCGCCAACGCGGGCCGGGAGAAGGCGCCTGGACTGCCGAGCACCTTCGACGTGCCGGCCGGCACCCCGCTGATGCTCGGTCCCGGCGGTCAGGGTGGGGCGGGTGCGACGCATGGTACGCCCGGTGCGAAGGGCGATCCCACCGATTCTTCACAGGACTTGAGCTGACTGCCCGTTTTGCTCTGGTATCCAGCAATTGCCTTAGAGGAAAGCTCAAAAGAAGCTCAGATTAATCATGCAAGACCTCCCCTTAAGCCACCCCTACCGTGACATACTGCGTACGCGCTCCGCATCCCCCGTCGGAGCGACGGACCGACGCCGGGCGGCTCCCCCCGTGGCTGCCCGGCGTCGCCATGCCCGGATCCGGGTGGCGCCCCGCGTGGCGTGCGGGCGGCCTCGGGCCGCGAACGGGCGCGTGACAGACTGGCGGTACAGACGACCCGCCTACCGCTGAGGACGGCCCCGATGGACTCCCCGCAGACGCAGACGCCGGTCTGCTCCGCCAAGGGCTGCCGGGCGGACGCCCGCTGGGTGCTGGTCTGGAACAACCCCAAGCTGCACACCCCGGACCGCCGCAAGACCTGGCTGGCCTGCGAGGAGCACCGCGAGCACCTGTCCCAGTTCCTCGGTGTGCGCGGCTTCCTCAAGGAGGTCGTCGCCTTCGCCGACTGGACCCCCGAGAGCACCGGGAACACCGGGGACGAGCAGGCCCGGCCCCTTCCGTAGGCGCCCTGGGCCACGCCCTACCCGCCGATCGCCGACATCGGCCGATCGGGCTGGAGGAACTCGGGGTTGTCGATCCCGGCACCGGCCTTCTTGCCCCACATCGCCGCGCGCCACAGCGCCCCGATCTCGGCGTCGTCGGCGCCCGAGCGCAGGGCGGTCCGCAGATCCGTCTCCCCGGTCGCGAACAGGCAGTTGCGCACCTGGCCGTCGGCGGTCAGCCTGGTCCGGTCGCAGGCGCGGCAGAACGGGCGGGTGACGGAGGCGATCACGCCCACCCGGCCGGGGCCGCCGTCCACCAGCCAGCGCTCGGCGGGTGCCGCGCCCCGCCGGACCGAGGGCTCGGGGGTGAGCGCGAAGCGGGCGGCGAGCCGCTCCAGGATCTCCTCGGCGGTGACCATCGACGTGCGGTCCCAGCCGTGCTGCGCGTCCAGCGGCATCTGCTCGATGAACCGCAGCTCGTACCCGCGCTCCAGGCACCAGGCGAGCAGCTCCGGCGCCTCGTGGTCGTTGACCCCGCGCATCAGGACGGCGTTCAGCTTGACCGGCGCCAGCCCGGCGGTCTCGGCGGCGGCCAGCCCGTCCAGGACGTCCTGGTGCCGGTGGCGGCGGGTGAGGGTGTGGAAGGTGTCCGGGTCGAGGGTGTCGAGCGAGACGTTGACCCGGTCCAGCCCGGCGGTGCGCAGCGCCTCGGCGGTCCGGGCGAGGCCTATCCCGTTGGTGGTGAGGGAGAGTTCGGGGCGCGGTTCGAGCTCGGCGCAGGCGGCCACGACGGCGACCAGTCCGGGCCGCAGCAGCGGCTCGCCACCGGTGAAGCGGACCTCCCGGACGCCGAGGTCACGGACGGCGAGGGCGATCAGCCGGACGATCTCCTCGTCGGTGAGCAGGTCGGGCTTGGCCAGCCACTGCAGGCCCTCCTCGGGCATGCAGTAGGTGCAGCGCAGATTGCACCGGTCGGTGAGGGAGACCCGCAGGTCGACGGCGCGGCGGCCGAAGGTGTCGAGCAGCACGGCGGTCCCTTCCGGAGAATGCGGCCGGCCCGGCCACCGTCACGGCGGGGCCGGGCCAGCCTAGTCATCGCCCGGCTGTCAGTGGGCGCCCAGTCCGGTCAGCGACCGAACCTCCAGTTCAGCGTACTTCGCCGGATCGGCGCGTTCCTTCGAGAGGAGGGTGGCGACCCAGCCCGCCAGGAAGCCGACCGGGATGGAGACCAGGCCGGGGTTCTCCAGCGGGAACCAGTGGAAGTCGTGGTTCGGGAAGAGCGAGGTCTTGGCGCCGGAGACGACCGGCGAGAAGAGCACCAGCACCACCGAGGTGACCAGCCCGGCGTAGACCGAGCTGACCGCGCCGGTGGTGGTGAACCGCTTCCAGAACAGCGAGTAGAGCAGGGTGGGCAGGTTGGCCGAGGCGGCCACCGCGAACGCCAGGGCGACCAGCGCGGCGGTGTTGAGCTTGCCCGCGAAGAGACTGAGCACGATCGCGACCGCGCCGATCGCGACGGCGGCCCATTTGGCCGAGCGCACCTCCTCCTTCTCGCTGGCCCGGCCGCGCCGGATGACGTTGGCGTACAGGTCGTGCGCGAAGGAGGCCGAGGAGGCCAGGGTGAGTCCGGCGACCACCGCGAGGATGGTGGCGAACGCGACGGCGGAGATCACCGCCAGCAGGATCGCCCCGCCGGTGGAGCCCGCACCGCCGCCGAGTTGCTCGGCGAGCAGCGGGGCGGCGGTGTTGCCGGAGGACTTGGTGTCCTCGATCGCCTTGTGGCCGACCAGCGCGGCCGCGCCGAAGCCGAGCGCCAGGGTCATCAGGTAGAAGGCGCCGATGATGCCGATCGCCCAGAGCACCGACTTCCGGGCCGCCTTGGCGGTGGGCACCGTGTAGAAGCGGACCAGGATGTGCGGGAGTCCGGCGGTACCGAGCACCAGGGCGATCCCCAGGCTGATGAAGTCGAGCTTGCTGGTGCCGGTGGCGCCGTACTTCAGCCCCGGTTCGAGGAAGGCGGCGCCCTTGCCGCTGGCGTCGGCGGCGGCGCCCAGCAGCGCGGAGGGGTTGAAGTGGTACTTGGCGAGGACCAGCACGGTCATCAGCGCGGTGCCCGCGATCAGCAGCACGGCCTTGACGATCTGCACCCAGGTGGTGCCCTTCATCCCCCCTATCACCACGTAGATCACCATCAGTGCGCCGACGGCGACGACGGTCAGGCGCTTGGCGCCGTCCCCGCTGACGCCGAGCAGCAGCGCCACCAGCGTCCCCGCGCCGACCATCTGGGCCAGCAGGTAGAAGATCGACACCACGATGGTGGAGACCCCGGCGGCGGTGCGGACCGGCCGCTGCCGCATCCGGAAGGCGAGTACGTCGGCCATGGTGAAGCGGCCGGAGTTGCGCAGCGGTTCGGCGACCAGCAGCAGGGCGACCAGCCAGGCGACCAGGAAGCCGATCGAGTAGAGGAAGCCGTCGTAACCGGAGAGCGCGATGGCGCCGGCGATGCCGAGGAAGGACGCGGCGGACATGTAGTCGCCGGAGATGGCCAGACCGTTCTGGAAGCCGGTGAAGCCGCGGCCGCCGGCGTAGAAGTCGGCGGCGTCCTTGGTCTGCCGCCCGGCCCAGACGGTGATGCCGAGGGTGGCCAGCACGAAGAACCCGAAGAGGGTCATCGTCAGGCCGCGGTGCTCGGTGGCGGAGCTGGCGAGCAGGGTCATTCGGCGGCCTCCCGGGGGGCGTGGACCACGGCGCCCTGGGCTTCGCGGATCGCGGCGGCGGGCGGGTCGAGCCGCCGGTCCGCGTAGCGCGCGTACCAGGCCGCGATGGCGAAGGTGGTGACGAACTGCAGCAGCCCCAGCACCAGGGCGACGTTGATGTGCCCGACGACCCTGGTGCCCATCAGGCCGGGCGCGTAGCTGGAGAGCAGGATGTAGAGCAGGTACCAGAGGACGAATCCGATGGTGACGGGGAACGCGAAGCTCCGGAACGAGTGCCGCAGGGCACAGAACTCCCTGCTCTCATCGATGAGTTGGACTTCCGTAGGGACAGTGGTGATCGACGGCGATTCCACTCTGACTCCTCACTCCTTCGGCGTGGCGGTCGCACAGGTGGAACGAGCGGACGTGAGCGGAGTCACAGTCCGGCTGCGCGCCGCGCAATGCTAGGAGGGTCGCACCCGCCCCGGAAGGGTTTGACCGTGTTCAGCCGACCATTCACCCCCTCGTGCTGCCCAATTGGCCGAAAACCATCACTTCCGGGCATGCGAAAGGGCGGCACCGGCCTGCGGTGCCGCCCCTGGTGACGCCGTATCAGAAGGCGATCCGCACCTTGAGGGCGGAGCGGTCGTCCATCGCCCGGTAGCCGTCCGGGACGCCGTCCAGGTCCACCGTGCGGTCGAAGACCAGCCCGGGCTCGATGGCGCCGGAGAGAACGTCGGGCAGCAGCTCGGGGATGTAGGCGCGGGCGGGGGCGACACCGCCGTTGAGCGAAACGTTTCGGCCGAACATCTGACCGATGTCCACGCCCGCGCTGCCGCCGTGCGGCACACCGACGTAGCCGACCGCGCCGCCGTCCCGGGCGATCGAGACCGCGGTGCGCATCGACTCCTCGGTGCCGACGGCCTCCAGCACGGCGTGCGCGCCCTGGCCGCCGGTCAGCTCCTTGACCGCCTCGATCCCCGCCTCGCCGCGCTCGGCCACCACATCGGTCGCGCCGAAGCGGCGGGCCAGGTCGGTCCGGGCGGTGTGCCGGCCGAGCGCGATGATCCGGCCCGCACCGAGCCGGCGCGCGGCCAGCACGCCGCACAGGCCCACCGCACCGTCGCCGACCACCGCGACGGTGGACCCCGGCCGCACCCTGGCCGAGACCGCCGCGTGGTGCCCGGTGGCCATCACGTCGGAGAGGGCGAGCAGGTTGGGCAGCAGCTTCTCGTCCGCCGCCGCCTCCCTGGGCAGCCCCACCAGCGTGCCGTCGGCGTACGGGACGCGCACCGCCTCGCCCTGACCGCCGTCCGAGCCGACCTGGCCCCAGAAGCCGCCGTGCGGACAGGAGGTCTGCAGACCCTCGCGGCAGAACTCGCAGGTGCCGTCCGACCAGACGAACGGGGCCACCACGAGGTCGCCCGGCCTGAAGCCGCGCACCTCGGACCCGGCGTCCTCGACCACGCCGAGGAACTCGTGCCCGATCCGCTGCCCGGCCGTCCGCGCGGCCACACCCCGGTACGCCCACAGGTCGCTGCCGCAGATGCAGGCGTTCACCACCCGGAGGACGACATCGGTGGGCTGCTGGATCACCGGGTCCGGTACGTCCTCGATCCGGATGTCGTTGGGGCCGTGGATCACGGTGGCGCGCATGAGGGTTCGTCCTTCGCAGAGGCCGTCGCCGGGGGTGGCGAACGACCGGGAGATATTCGACCGGATGTACGACGAATACGTCGACCACTCTATTCCGGCCCGTCCGCCACCTCATTTCGACCGGACCCGGCCCGGACGGCGCTTATTCTGTTTGACCATGCATGCGATCCAGCCCGAGACGTACGGCGCGCCGCGGACCGTCCCCGTCCCCGCCCAGCGCTCCGCCGCCCCCACCGAGGGCTTCGCGGTGGTCGACGTCGAGACCACCGGCCTCGGCCGCTCGGACCGTGTCATCTCGGCGGGCGTCTACCAGCTGGACCCCGACGGCGAGGTCACCGACCACTGGTACACCCTGGTCAACCCCGAGCGGGACCCGGGACCGGTCTGGATCCACGGCCTGACCGACGAGCTGCTCGCGGACGCCCCGACCTTCCCGCAGATCGCCGGGGCACTCGCCGAGCGGCTGCGCGGCCGGGTGCTGGTCGCCCACAACGCGCTCTTCGACTGGAACATGATCTCCCGCGAGTTCTCCCGGGCCGGCCTGCACGCCCCGGTGGACCAGCGGCTCTGCACCATGGTCCTCTCCCGCGACCTGCGGCTCCCGCTGCCCAACGGCAAACTGTCCTCGCTCGCCGCCTACTTCGGTGTCCAGCAGCGCCAGGCGCACAACGCCCTGGACGACGCCCGGGTGCTCGCCGAGGCCTTCCGCCCCAGCCTGCACCTGGCCCGCCAGGGGGGCGTCCCGCTGCCGCTGCAGGCCTGCGTGGCCGTCACCGACCTCGGCGAGGACGAGCCCGCGGCGCCCGGCCGCGCCTCCTGGACCGGCTCCTCGTACCGCCAGGCCAGGAAGCGCCCGCCGTGCCCGTACCCCAACCCGGGGCGCTGGGAGGACGGCAAGCCGCTGGTGCAGGGCATGCGGGTGGCGATCACCGGCGACACCGCCACCGACCGCGAGCTGCTGGAGGACCGCGCGGTGGAGGCCGGCCTGCACATCGCCACCTCGGTGAGCCGGCTCACCAGCCTGCTGGTCACCAACGAGCCCGGCAGCTGGAGCGGCAAGGCCCGCAGGGCCCGCGAGGTCGGCACCCCGGTGGTCACCGAGGACGCCTTCCTCCAGTTGCTGCGCGAGGTCGCTCCGCACCCCGGTGCGTGATCGCGCCGTGAGGTGGGCGTACCGTGCCCGTGTGTACCGTTTTCTGCTCTCCCGGCGCTGGCTGATCACCCTGCTGATCGCCCTGCTCCTGATCCCCGCCACGATCAGGCTGGGGTTCTGGCAGCTGCACCGCCACGAGGCGCGGGTGGACCGCAACGAGCTGATCACCCAGGCCCTCACCGACCGGCCGGTCCCGTTCGACACCCTGTCGGCGACGCCCGGTTTCACGGTGCCCAAGGACCTGACGTGGCGCGCGGTGACGGCCACCGGGCAGTACGACCCGGCGCACGAGTTCGTGGTCCGCAAGCGGACCGACTCCAGCGGGGACAAGATCGGTTACTTCGTGATCACCCCGCTGGCGCTCGCCGACGGCAAGGGCACCGTCCTGGTCAACCGCGGCTGGGTGCCGTCCGGCGACTCCGCCACCGCCTACCCGCCGGTGCCGGCCGCGCCGGCCGGCGAGGTCGCCCTCACCGGCCGGCTGCGTGCCGACGAGACCGCGGCCGGCAGCGGTATCCGCGACCGGGCCGGCCTGCCCGACCGGCAGTTCAACCTGATCAGCACCGAGCAGCAGGCCAAGGAGACCGGTGCCACCCTCCTCGGCGGTTACCTGGAGCTCACCGACACCGCCCCGGCCCCCGGCGACCAGCCCCAGCTGCTGCCCGAGCCCAACCACTCCGACATCGGCCCGCACATGGCGTACGCGATCCAGTGGTGGCTGTTCACCGCGATGATCCCGGTCGGTCTCTGGGTGATCGTCCGCCGCGAGGCCAGGGATCGCGCCAAGGAGGCCGCCGAGGCCGAGGTGCCGCCGGTGGCCGTACCGGCCTGACCTCCGGCGGCCCCGCCGGAGCCCGCTCAGAGCACGTCGTCCAGCTCCCGCAGCAGCCGGGTCTTGGCCCGGGCACCGACCACGGACTTCACCGGCTGCCCGTCCCGGAACACCATCAGCGTCGGCATCGACAGCACCCCGTACGCCGCCTGCGTCTGCGGATTGCTGTCCACGTCCAGCTGGACCACGGTCATCCGGTGCCCCTCCTCGCGGGCCAGGTCGGCCAGCACCGGCGCCATCATCCGGCACGGCGGGCACCAGTCCGCCGTGAAGTCCACCAGCACCGGCCCCTCGGCCGCCAGCACCTCGGCCGCGAACGTCTCGTCCGTGACCGCCGGCACCCCTGTGATCTGCACCATCGTCTACGTCTCCTTCCAATCGGTCGCCAACTCGCAGAGCGGCGCCTGCCCGGCCCCGGCCGCCAGCTCGTCCCGGGCGAGCTCCGCCCGGGAGAACTGCTCGGCCACCTGCGCACGGACCTCCTGGAGCCGGGCGATGCACTCGTCCAGCTCGGCCAGCTTGCGCCGGTAGACCTCCAGCGAGGCCGGGCAGGAGTCCCCCTCCGGGTGACCGGCCTGCAGGCACTCCACGAACGGCCGGGTCTCCTCCAGCCCGAAGCCGAAGTCCTGGAGGGTGCGGATCTGCCGGAGCAGCCGCAGATCGTCCTCGCCGTAGGCGCGGTAGCCGTTGCCGGCCCGCCGGGCGGGCAACAGCCCGAGCTGCTCGTAGTACCGCAGGGCCCGGGTGGTCGTCCCCGCCCGCCTCGCCAGCTCGCCGATCCGCATGACCGCACCGCTCCTTCCGGCCGCCGTCCGAACGCCGCCGTCCGGACGCCGCCGTGAACGACGGTAGACCTTGACGCCGACGTCAAGGCCAGCCCCCGGGGTCACTCCCCCGGAACCCCGGCCCGGCGGGCCCCTACCCGCCCGCTGCCGCCACCCGGCAGGATGGGGGCATGGATCTTGGACTGAAGGACAGGGTGTACGTGGTCACCGGCGCCACCCGGGGCCTCGGCCTCGCGGCCGCCCGGGAGCTGGCCGCCGACGGTGCCCGGGTGCTGGTCAGCGGCCGGGGCAAGGAGTCGGTGGCGGCGGCAGTCGCCGAACTGGACGCGCTCGGCGGCCGGGGGGCCGCACACGGCCTGGTGGCCGACAACGCCGACCCGGCCACCGCCGCCCGGCTGGTGACGGAGGCCGCCGAGCACTTCGGCCGGCTGGACGGCGTACTGATCAGCGTCGGCGGCCCGCAGGCCGGCCCGGTCTCCACCGCCGCCGAGGAGGCCTGGCGCGACGCCTTCGAGTCGCTCTTCCTCGGCGCCCTGCGGATCGCCCGGGCGGCGGCCGACGCACTCGGCGCGGGCGGTGTGATCGGCTTCGTGCTCTCCAGCTCGGTCCGCCAGCCCATCCCCGGCCTCGGCATCTCCAACGGCCTGCGCCCCGGCCTGGCGATGGCCGCCAAGTCGCTCGCCGACGAGCTGGGGCCGCGCGGCATCCGGGTGGTCGGCCTGCTCCCGGCCCGGATCGACACCGACCGGGTCCGCGAACTCGACGCCCTCGGCGGCGACCCCGAGGCCGCCCGCACCCACCACAGCGCCGCCATCCCGCTCGGCCGGTACGGCACCCCGGAGGAGTTCGGCAAGGTCGCCGCCTTCCTGCTCTCCCCCGCCGCGTCCTACCTGACCGGCGTCATGGTCCCGGTCGACGGCGGCGCCCTGCGCGGCCTCTGACGTGACCGGAGGGGGCGGCCCACGCCACCCCCTCCGGTCACCGGACCCGCGGCTGTCTGCGCCGGCCTCGGCGGCGCGGCTCGGTGTGCTTCGCCCGCAGCACCCGGACGCGGAGGTCGGCCCGCAGCGCGGTCAGCCCGAGGCTGGCCGCGGCGTCGGCGCGCGGACCGGTGTCGAAGTGCTCGACCAGCGCCGCCGGGTCCCCGCCCGGGGTCAGCCGGACGGCGCCGCGCAGCCGCGGCCCACCCGGCGCACGCACCAGCCGGACGCCTGCCCGCTCGACCTCGGGGAGCACCACCGTGCCCGTCTCCAGCGCGTCCTCCAGCGCGTGGGTCCGCAGCCGCAGCCGCAGCCCGGGCGCGCCGGGCGTGGGGACGTCGATGCTCGCCGGGCCGCTGCGCCGCAGCTGGGCGAAGAGCCACCAGATCATGCCGGCCACCAGGACGGTCAGTCCGCCGATCACGGCGGGCCACCACCAGGAGGCGTCCACCCAGCGGGTCCGGGTGCGGACGCTGACCACCGGCTGGTCCGGCGAGGTGAGCGGCCACCACGACGGCGGATCCACCCCGAGCCGCCCGTACAGGTCGAGCCCGCCGGCCAGCACCAGCACCCCGACCGCCAGCAGCACCACCCCGGCCACTCCCAGCAGCACCCGGTTCACGGTGGACCGGCTCATCCGTCGGCTCCTCTCTCCGCCCGTACGCCGCTCATCCGCCCGCTCCGCGCGTTCCGGACCCCGGACGGTCCGCCCGGACGTCGAGCCGCAGCGGCCGGGCCAGGGTCACCCGCGCCAGCTCCTCCCGCAGCCGGGCCTGGACGAAGGCCGGATCGGCGGGACCCACCAGGGTGACCCGGACCCGGCGGCGGTTGATCCGGATCACGATGTGCTCGACACCCGGCAGCCCGGCGGCGCGGTCGGCCAGCAGATGGCCCACCCCGGCGCGGTCGATGGCGGCGGCGGTCTCACCGTGCGGCCGCAGCGCGAGCCAGCGGCGCAGGCCGGGCGCGAAGGCGAGCCAGAGCAGCCGACCGCCGAGCAGGGCGGCGGCTCCGGCACCGATCAGCACCCAGAGGTCGTCCAGGTGCCGGGTGGCCAGCTCGTCGGCGGTCTCGGCGCGCCACCGGAGGGCGGGGTGCCCGGTGCGGACGGCGACCACGTCGTAGAGCAGCGCCCCGGCGATCACCAGGACACCGGTGGCGACCAGCACGGCGGCGGCCGTCCGCGCGGACCGCGGCCGGGGCACCCGGGCCGCGACGGTCCGTGGCTCGCTCGGCGCCCCGGTGGACGGCTCGGTGGGCGGCTCGGTGGGCGGGCCCGGCTCGGCCGCCCCCTCCGACGGTGTCCCGGGCGTCTGCTCGGTCATGCGCGGCCCCCGGTCACCAGCCGCTCGACGACCACCACCACCCCGGCCACCCTGGTCCCGGTCAGCCCGCCGACCTGCGCGGCGATCCGCTCGCGCACGGCCCGGGCGAGCGCCGCCAGGTCGGCGGGGAAGGGCAGTTCGACGGCGACCCGGACGGTGACGGTGCTGCCCGGCGTGGAGACGGACACCCTGGGCGGCCTGCCCCGCTCCGCCCGGCCGTGCCACGCCTCGGTGAGCGCCTCGCGAGCGGCCCGGGCGGCGATCCGGGCGTAGACGCGGTCGGCGACCCGCAGCCGGCCCCGGGCGCCGGGGTCACGGGGGGAGGTGGTGGCGAGGGCCGCCATCAGCGGCGCCGGTCGCGGCCGCGCAGCAGGTCGCCCAGGTCACCGAGCTCTATGTCGCCCTCCAGCAGTCGCCCGACCACGAAGCCGACCAGCCCGAGCGCGGCCACCAGCAGGAAGGCCGCGAACCCGCCGAAATATCCGGCGAAGCCCAGGGCCATACCCACCACCAGGCCGACGATGGCCAGGTTCATCCGCTCCTCCTCGTCCTCCGCCGCCGGCCGGGTCCGGCCGGTCGGGCTACTTCAGCTTGGGCCGCTGGCCGGAGGAGAGGGTCTCCTCTTCCTCCTCCTCGACGTCCGGTTCGTCGGGGAGATGGACGTCGTTGACGGCGATGTTGACCTCGACGACTTCGAGGCCGGTCATCCGCTCGACCGAGTCGATGATGTTCTCCCGTACCTGGCGGGCCAGTTCGGGGATGACCACGCCGTACTCGACGACCAGGGCGATGTCGATGGCGGTCTGCTTCTCGCCGACCTCGGCCTTGATGCCGCGTCCGATGCTGGACTTGCCGCCCGGCACCCGGTCGCGCATCGCGCCGAAGGTGCGGGAGAGACCCGAGCCGAGGGCGTGGATGCCGGAGACCTCGCGGGCGGCCATACCGGCGATCTTCTCCACCACGCCGACGGCCAGCGCGGTGCGTCCGCGCTCGCTCGCCGACCTCTTCCCCTCGGCGAGCGAGGAGGACGAGGAGGACGAGGCCGAGGAGGCGGCGGCGGAGGGGTTCTTGTGCAGCGTGGCGGGCGTCGGAGTGTCAGGCATGAGCGCTTCTCCCGTCGTACGGCCATAGCTATATCCCGAATCACTCCAACTCTGGCATTTCGCCACGATTCCCGCCCCCGGAACGGCGGCCGGCCGGCCCGGGGAACGCCGAGGGCCCGGCTCCCCGGGATCGCCCCCGGAGCCGGGCCCTGCCCGCTCGGTGGGCGTCAGTCGCCGAGGCCGGCCAGATCGCGCAGGCGACGGGCCTGCGCCACCCGTTCGGCCGAGCGCTGCTCGTCGTACGAGCGCCCGCCCGCGCCCTGGAGCAGGGCCTTGGTCTCGATGACGGCGTCCCGCGGCGCGGCCAGCAGCGCGGCGGCGAGATCACGGGCGGTGGCGTCCAGCTCGGCGGCGGGGACGGCCAGGTTGGCCAGCCCGGTGGCGGTCGCCTCCTCGGCGCCGACCCAGCGCCCGGTGGCGCAGATCTCCAGCGCCCTGGCGTAGCCGACCAGTTCGGTGAGCGGCTTGGTGCCGGCCAGGTCGGGGACGAGGCCGAGCGAGGTCTCCTTCATGGCGAACTGGACGTCGTCGGCGACCACTCGCAGGTCGCAGCCGAGGGCGAGCTGGAAGCCGGCGCCGACGGCGTGGCCCTGGACGGCGGCGATCGAGACCAGGTCGGGGCGGCGCCACCAGGTGAAGGCCTCCTGGTAGGAGGCGATGGTGTCGTCGAGGTCGCGGTCCGCGGCGGCGGCCAGCTGGAGGAAGGTGCGCTCGCCGGGGATGCCCTCGGGGGTGAACATCGCGCGGTCCAGGCCGGCGGAGAAGGAGACGCCCTCGGCGCGCAGCAGCACCACCCGGACCTGGCCGGGCAGCTGCCGGCCCACGGACGCCAGGGCGCGCCACATCGCGGGCGACTGGGCGTTACGCCGTTTGGGCTGACAGAGGGTGACGGTGGCGAGCGCGCCGTCGATCTCCAGACGGACGCCGTCCTGCTCCCAGCTCGGGGCCTGCGGGTCGGTGGCGGGGGCGGTCATGCGGGGACCTCCGGTGGCGAGGGACGTGGCTACCGGAGAGTAACAAAACTGGCGGCGCAGCGGCAGACGCCGGCGCGGAAAGATCGGGGCGCCGGGACGGACGCCACCGCGGACATGACGATCGGCGGCCGGTTCGCTGTGGCCGGGGGCGGGCGATCGATGCCGCCTCCCCGGTCGGCGCCCTGCCGCCGAGTCATCCGCTCATAGAATTGACGGACCGTCAGGAACCAGCCCCGGCAGTAGCTTTGTTCTTGCCACGCGTGGCACCACCGCGGCCCCGGAGGATCACTCCGGACTCGCTCAGCATCCGGTGCACGAAGCCGTACGAACGACCGGTCTCCTCCGCGAGAGCGCGAATGCTCGCCCCGGAGTCGTACTTCTTCTTGAGATCGGCCGCGAGCTTCTCACGCGCGGCACCGGTCACCCGGCTGCCCTTTTTCAGAGTCTCGGCCACCCGTGCCTCCTCGTAGCGTTGCTCGGTCAGATTCCCATGATCACCCATCCACAGCGTCCTGGCCACCCATTCGACAAGGTCGATGTCGGGAATGCGCGGTCCGTCGGTGGTGATCCGAGCGCACAAGGGCGCTCACGCAGAGTGCACGCCCCCGGGGCGATACCGCCGTCCGGAGCGAAACGGCTGATCAGCAGCGTCGGCCCGACCACGATCGAGTGGCGGGCCGACAGGAGCTACTCAAACGGAATGCCGGACCTCTTCATTCCCGGACACGCCGTAAGGACTAGTTTTTCTGGTCCAAAAAGCGGAGGAGGTGTCTACCGCCGGTCAGGCGAGCGAGACCAGATCGGCGTACGCCGGGCTCCACAGGTCCTCCACACCGTCCGGCAGCAGGATGATCCGCTCCGGCTGGAGCGCGTCGACCGCGCCCTCGTCGTGGGTGACCAGCACGACCGCGCCGCTGAACTCGCGCAGCGCGCCGAGGATCTCCTCGCGGCTGGCCGGGTCGAGGTTGTTGGTGGGCTCGTCGAGCAGCAGCACATTGGCGCTGGAGACCACCAGCGCGGCCAGCGCGAGCCGGGTCTTCTCGCCGCCGGAGAGCACCCCGGCGGGCTTGTCGACGTCGTCGCCGGAGAACAGGAACGAACCGAGGATCTTGCGGATCTGCACCAGGTCCGTGTCCGGCGCCGAGGAGCGCATGTTCTCCAGCACCGTGCGGTCCGGGTCCAGGGTCTCGTGCTCCTGGGCGTAGTAGCCGATCTTCAGGCCGTGGCCCGGGACGACCTCGCCGGTGTCCGGCTTCTCCACCCCGGCCAGCATCCGCAGCAGGGTGGTCTTGCCGGCGCCGTTGAAGCCCAGCACGACGACCCGCGAACCGCGGTCGATCGCCAGGTCGACATCGGTGAAGATCTCCAGCGAGCCGTACGACTTGGACAGGCCGCTGGCGGTCAGCGGGGTCTTGCCGCAGGGCGCCGGGTCCGGGAAGCGCAGCTTGGCGACCTTGTCGTTCATCCGGACCTGCTCCAGCCCGGAGAGCAGCTTGTCCGCGCGGCGGGCCATGTTCTGCGCGGCCACCGTCTTGGTCGCCTTGGCGCGCATCTTGTCCGCCTGCGCGTTGAGGGTGGCGGCCTTCTTCTCGGCGTTGGCCCGCTCGCGCTTGCGGCGCTTCTCGTCGTCCTCGCGCTGCTGCTGGTACTGCTTCCAGCCCATGTTGTAGACGTCGATCGCGGAGCGGTTGGCGTCCAGGTAGAACACCTTGTTGACGACCGTCTCGACCAGGTCGACATCGTGCGAGATCACGATGAAGCCGCCCTTGTAGGTCTTCAGGAAGTCCCGCAGCCAGACGATCGAGTCGGCGTCGAGGTGGTTGGTGGGCTCGTCGAGCAGCAGCACGTCGGAGTCCGAGAAGAGGATCCGGGCCAGCTCGACGCGGCGGCGCTGGCCACCGGAGAGGGTGTGCAGCTGCTGGCCGAGGATGCGGTCCGGCAGGCCCAGGGCGGCGGCGATGGTCGCGGCCTCGGCCTCGGCGGCGTACCCGCCCTTGGTGAGGAACTCGGTCTCCAGGCGCGCGTACTTCTTCATCGCGTTTTCCTGGGTGGCGCCCTTGCCGTTCGCCATCCGGTCCTCGTTCTCGCGCATCTTCCGCAGCACGGTGTCCAGACCGCGCGCGGAGAGGATGCGGTCCTTGGCGAGGACGTCGAGGTCGCCGGTGCGGGGATCCTGCGGGAGGTAGCCGACCTCGCCGGAGCGGGTGACCGTACCCGCGGCCGGCATGCCCTCGCCGGCCAGCACCTTGGTGAGGGTGGTCTTGCCGGCGCCGTTGCGCCCGACCAGACCGATCCGGTCGCCCGGGGCGACCTTGAAACTGGCGGACTCGATCAGGATCCGGGCACCGGCGCGCAGCTCAAGGGCGTTGACGGAAATCATGGCTGGGGACTACTCCTGGGACGTGGGCGGGCGCCTGGGCATGGCCCGGGGCCGGGCAGCGGGAAGGGGCTTCGTCGGTGATCGGCGGACCGCACGGGGGCGGCGCCGCTCGCCCGCTAGTGCCCGGAGAGAACAGCCATGACGGCAAGTCTACCGGGCCGCGCGACACGGCCCCCGGGAATTACCGTGGCGGGGTACCGGGACCGGGGCCGGGCCCGGGTCGCCGGACGCGCCCTACGGCTGCGGATCACCCGCCGGGGCCGCGCAGGAACCCTCCGGGCGGACGGCGGCGAACGGCTCGGCCGGGCTGCCGCAGGCCGCCTCGGGGGCCGCCGCCTTGGTGTCGAACACCTTGGGGCCGACGATCGGGCCGTCCGAGATCAGCACCCGGCGGCCGTCCAGCGCCTTCAGCGACACCCCCGGGCCTGCGCTGAGCTGCCAGCCGGTGCTGTCCAGCCGGTAGCCGCTGACGCCGCCGGAGACCGGCTGACCGCCGCCGCTGGTACAGCTGCGCGGGACCAGCACCGCGTAGTCCGTCCCCACCGTGCGCGTCGGGTCGTAGACGCAGTTGCCGGGCGGCTTGGAGTTGTAGCGCAGGTCACCGTCGGCGTCGCGGAGGCCCATGGTCAGGTTGGGGGTGACCACGGCCACCCACGGCGAGGTCTCCTGGACGGTGTACAGCGCGGTGGCGGCCCGCTCCACCGCGAGCTGCTTGCGCTGCTCGTCGGTGCGCTTGTCGGCGCCCGGCTCGCCCTCGCCGCGCAGCCAGTCCGCCAGCCCGGGCACGGCCCGGTGCCAGCGCACCTCGTGGTCACCGGGCCGGACCGAGGTGATCAGGCCGTCGTCCCAGAGCACCACGGCGTTCTCCCCCGCCATCGCCTGGTACAGCGCGGTGGCGCCCTCCCGGCGGTAGGACCAGGCGTGCTCCCCGGTGGCGCGGTTGTACGCCTCCAGGCCCGGGCCCACCCGCAGCTCCAGGTCGGCCGCGCCCGGCGACTGCGCGTTGACCGTGCTGACGCTCGCACCACCGGGCTCGGCCACCCGGTCCCCGAACGGCACCGGCTTGTTGGCATGCGCGGCAGCGCCCGCCACAAGGACCAGCAGCACCGCCAGGGCAGGGAGGATCGATCGGGGGGTGAGTACACGCAGCGGCTTCCAGGACACGGGCGGAGCGTACCTTTCTCCCCCCGCGCGAGTCAGCCGGGCACGGCCCTGCGCCCGTTCCGCGGACCGCTCGATGGCCGGATCGCACCCCTCGCCCGGTCCCACCCCCGACCTGCGCCGTCGGCCCCGTCCGGTCGGGGCGCCGGCTCCGCGGGGCGCCCCGGTAGGGCCCCCAGGGCCGCCCGGACTGTTACAGAGGTGATACACGGCCCACTGCGGCAGACGGCGTTCGAATATCGCCCACTTTAGGGTGACATTCGGCTTTTCCGACGCCCGTTGGGCCTACTGTCTGCGAGCGGGGGACCACGGTCCGTCCATCCCGCACCGCTCCGCGACGCCCGGAGGAAGACCCATGCGATTCGGCCGCCTGGCGCTGGCCGCCGCCTCCCTGCTGCTGCTGACCACGGCCAGTGTCCCGGCCGGGACCCCGCTCAGCCAGACCGAACGGCACACCCTCTCCTCGGACGCCATCCAGCCGCGCGGCGCCGCCACCCGCCCGGCCGTCCAGCGGGCCGGGCACGAGCCGCCGTTCGGGGCCTTCGTCGGTTCCTGGGACACCTACATCCCGCAGATCGACCACTTCGCGAAGTGGCTGAATGACGCCAATCTGCAGGTCGGCCACACCTATCTGGCCGGAAACAGCTGGGCGGACGTCGAGGGCGAGGCCATGGTGCTCGGCATGTGGTCGCAGTGGCGGCTGGCGGACCCGGCCCGGATGCTCGTGCTCGGCGTGCCGATGCTGGTGCCCAGCGAGGCGAACGTGCCGGACGGCGAGGTGGCCAGGCTGCTCGGCCAGGGCGTACAGGGGGACTTCGACGGCCACTTCCTCAAGCTCGCCCGCCGTCTGGTCGCGCTGGGCGGCGCCGACGCCGTGCTCACCCTCGGCTGGGAGATGAACGGCGTCACCTACACCCACCGCTGCAAGCCCGACCCGACCGCCTGGAAGGCGTACTGGCGGCGGATCGTCGGGGTGATGCGCTCGGTGCCCGGGCAGCGGTTCCGCTTCGACTTCACGCCCAACCGGGGGCTGGACGCCATCCCGTGGACCAGGTGCTACCCGGGCGACGACGTCGTGGACATCATCGGCATGGACAGCTACGACCAGCCGGCCGGCGCCACCTTCGACGACTACGTCCGCGAGCCGTACGGGCTGCAGGACCAGGTGGAGTTCGCCGCCAAGCGCGGCAAGCCCGTCTCGTACCCGGAGTGGGGGCTGTTCCGCAACGGGGACAACCCGGAGTTCGTGCAGCGGATGGTGGAGTGGATGCGCACCCATGACACCAGCTACCAGACGGTCACCGACTACTGTCCGCACGGGTTCTGGCAGTGCGACCGGAACCCGCGGTCCACCGCCCGGTTCCGGCAGCTGATGTCGGGCTCCGTGGGGGCGCCCGCCACGGCGCCCCCGAGCACCACCCCGGTGCCGGGCCCGCGCTGAGCGGGGCCCGGCACCGGGGGCGGCCCGGGCCGGCGGCCGGTTCAGCTCCGGCGATGCGCCACCAGCGCCTCCTTGAGCCTCGGCAGGCGGGTGGTCAGCACCCGCACCACCGCCTGCCGGGCCCGGACCGAACCGGCCCTGACGGCGGCCGCCGGGGCCGGACCGCGCGGGCCGAACAGCAGCCGCTGGTTGGCCAGCTGGTCCGGCCGCCAGCGCTGCTTGTACGGCTCCTGGCCGCGCAGCAGGCTGAGCACCGGAACGCCCGCGCCGACCGTCTCCTCCAGCGCCGCGCCGAACAGCAGCCCGGCGATGTCCAGCCGCTCGCGCAGCCGCGGGTGCGCGCCGTACAGGTAGAGGCCGCCGAAGGACGGGCAGAGCAGCAGCAGGTTCACCGCGACCAGCTCGTCGTCCAGCCAGTACTGGTGGACGGCGGCGCGGCCGGTGGCGACCAGGCCGGTGGTGGACTCGGTGAGGTGGCGGGCGAACCGCTCGGTCCGGTGCTCCGGGGTGACGCCGCGCTGCTGCCACTGCAGGAAGTGCAGCCGCAGCAGGGCGTCCAGCGCGTCGGGCACGTCCTCGGGCGGCGTCGGGCGGACCTCGACCCCGGCCTCGGCGATCTTGCGCAGCTTCACCCGGGTGCGCTGGGCGGTCTTGCCGGGCACCCGCTTGAGCAGCTGGTCCATCGGGACGGCCGGCAGGTACTGGCAGAGCGAGTCGGCGAACCGGCGCCGGCTGCCCCGCCACTGCTCGAACACCCGCTGCACCGCCGCCTCCGGGTGCACCTCGCGCAGCTCCAGGCTGTGCCAGGGGCGGGTGAGCGGCAGGGCCTCGGCGAACGCGGCGGCGGCGCGGTCGGCGCAGGCGTCGTCGAGCAGGATGTCGGTGAAGTCGATCAGGCCGTCGCCGAGCCCGGTCAGCCCGCCGAGCGGGCCGCCGCGCCGCCGGAAGGCGCCCGCGCCGACCAGCCGGCCGTCCTCGCGGACCAGGACGACCAGCAGCTCGCCGGGGCGGCCGTACTGGCGCCACCAGGAGCACTGCCAGGCGGCGGCCTGGAAGAAGGTGGCCGTCCGGCAGCGGCCGGCCAGGTCGTCCCACTCCTCGGCGAGGGTCTCCAGGGCGTCGTCCTCGCGGCGCAGCTCGCTGGTCCAGCGCGGGGTGCCGGTCTGGGCGGGCAGGCCGGTGGCGGCCACCGCCTCGGTGCTCATCGGGGGCTCCCGGCGGCGGTCTTCGGCTCGGCGGGGGCCTGGAGCGCGTAGACCCCGGGCTCGCCGGGTCCGTCCGGGTACGCCTGCGGTGCGGTCTGCGCGGCGCCGGTCCGGGGGCGCGGGGTGGTAACGGACCCGGGCACCGGCGGGGCGGCCGGCACCGGCTCGGCGGGCCGGGGACCGGGCTCGGCCCCGGGGCTGCGGCGGCGGGTCGCCAGCACCAGTGCGCCGATCAGCAGGCCGGCCGCGCCGCCGACCGCGACGTCCAGCCGGGCCGAGGGTGTGGTCGGCTTGCCCGGCTCGGCGGCCGGGGCCAGCGGGACCAGCCGGACGCCGGTCTCCTTGCTGTTGGCGTTGGCGAGGGCGACCAGGGAGCGGGCCACCGCGTCGGCGGTCTCGACGGCCTCCCGCGGCCTGGCCCCCGTCCCGGTGATCTCGATCACCGGGGCGTCCGGGGAGGTGGTCCCGTGCACCAGGGTCTCCAGCTCGGAGAGCCGGTGGCCGGTCTCGGCGGCGGCCGTGCCGAGCACCTGCGGCTGGCCGGCCAGCCGGCCGTACGCCTGGGCGAAGTTGACCGCGACGGCGTTCTCCCCGGGGTTCTGCGGCACCACGACCACATAGGAGTTGGCGGCGTACGACGGGTGCGCGACGGCGGCGTACCCGGCGCCGGCGGCGGCGCCCAGCGGCACCGCCAGGGCCACCGGCCACCAGCGAAGGGCCAGGGTGCGGACGCTTCGGCGCGATTCGGACATGGGGTGCTCCGTAGGGTGTGGGGCGGTCCGGGGTTGCACGGGCCGCCGGCCGGTCAGGCGGGTGCCAGGCGGTCGTAGAGGGCGCCCAGGTCGGCGGCCACCCGGACGATGTCGTAGTGGCCGACCGCCGGGGGGTGGGGCAGCGGGGCGGTGCTGTGGATGTTGAGGTGGCGCAGGTCGCGCAGCGCGGCGGTGTACGCGGCGGCCTCGGAGGGGATCCGGCGGGCCTGCGGGGCGGCGGCGGGCGGCAGTTCGTCCAGGGCCGGGCAGGCGCTGTGGCGGACCGGGAGACCGGCCGCGAGGCCCTCCAGGACGCCGAGGCCGAAGGTCTCCTCGGTCGAGGGCGCGGCCAGCACGTCCAGGGCGGTGAGGAGTTCGGGCACGTCGTCGCGTTCGCCGGTGAGCACCAGCCGGTCCCGGACGCCGAGCCGGGCGGCCCGGCGCTCCAGGGCGGCGCGCTCCGGGCCCTCGCCGATCAGCACCAGCCGGGTGCCGGAGTCCACCGCGGCCAGGGCCTCCAGCAGGACGTCGAAGCGTTTGCCGGGCACCAGCCGGCCGACCCCGCCGACCACCCAGCTCCCCTGCGGCAGGCCGAGTTCGGCCCGTACCCGGCGGCGCACTGCGGCCCGTTCGGCGTCCGGCCTGCGGTAGCGGGCGGCGTCGATGCCGTTCGGGATCAGCTCGACCCGGGCCGGCGGCACCCCCCACGCGTACAGGGTCTGGGCGACCTGCCGGGAGACCGCGACGGTGGTGGTGCCGAGCCGCTCGGCGGCCAGGTAGAGGCCCTTGACGCCACGGGTGACCGGACGGCCCTCGATCGCCCCGGCGTGCAGCGAGTGCTCGGTGGCCACCACCGCCCGGACCCCGGCGAGCCGGGCCGCCGGCCGTCCGTAGAGCCCGGCCCGGTAGAGGTGGGTGTGGACCAGGTCGTAGCCGCCGGCGCGGATCAGCCGGACCAGCCGGGGCAGCGCGCCGACGTCCCGGTTGCCGCGCATCGCCAGGTGGTGGACGGTCACCCCGTCGGCGCGCAGCGCGTCGGCGACCGTGCCGGGGTTGGTCAGCGCGGCCACCTCGCAGTGCTGGTGCGCGGGCAGATGCCGTAGCAGCAGCTGGAGTTGGCGTTCGGCGCCGCCGGAGGCGAGGCCGGTGACGATGTGCAGCACCCTCACCGGCCGGCCTCCCGGCGGGTGGCGACGCGGCTGCGGCGCAGTTCGGTGACGGTGTCGCGCAGCCGGTGCCGGCCGCGTTTGGCGCGCAGCCGCCAGGCGCCGTCGCGGTCGCCGACGTAGCAGCGGGGCAGGGCGTAGCGGCCGGTCAGCGGGGAGTGGGCGATGGCGCAGGCGTGGTCGTAGCCGGCGTCGCGGACGGCGAGGGTGGCGGGCAGGTCGACGGCGCCGTACGGGTAGCAGAAGCCGGTGACGGGACCGCCGACGACCTCTTCCAGGGCCCGGCGGCTCTCCCTGGTCTGGGCGGCGAGCACCTCGGCGGGCAGGCCGGGCAGGGCCTGGTGGCCGAGGCCGTGCGAGCCGATCTCCCAGCCGGTGGCGGCGAGTTCGGCGACCTGCCGGCCGGTGAGCAGCTTCTTGCGCGGGCCCTCGGTGTCCCAGTCGTTGTCCCGGCCGAGCAGGTCGGCGACCACGTACGCGGTGGCGGTGAAGCCGTACGCCTGGAGGATCGGCACGGCGTGCCGGGCGAAGTCGGCGTAGCCGTCGTCGAAGGTGAGGCCGACCAGCCGGTCGCCCCGGCCGGCCGCCCGGGCCCGCAGGAGTTCACGGACCGAGACGCCGCGCCGGCCGCGCCGGTGCAGCCAGTCCATCTGGTCGGCGAACCGCTCGGGGCTGACGGTGAGCCGGTACGGGTCCTCCTGCTCGACGGCCACCGAGTGGTACATCAGGATCCACGGGTGGGGGGCGCCCGGGCCGGGCGGTCCGGCGGCGGGGCGGCGGCTTCTCGGCAGCCTCGCCGAGGGGCTGAGGACGTCGGTGCGCGGCGGGTCGGTGCGCGGCGGGTCGGTGCGCGGGCCCGCCGACGCCGGCAGGACGGAACCGCGTACGCCCGGCCGGGCCGGACGGGCGGAACCCCGTTCAACGTCCATGGGAGGGCTTCCCTTCGTCGACGACAGGTGACGGGTTCAGGGCCCGCACGGCGGCGAGGACCGGGCCGCGCACCTCGCGGGCACCGAGGCCGGTGCCGAGGGCGGCGAAGGCCAGCGCCACGGTGAGGCCCCCGAGCAGGGTCGAGAGCAGCGGGTCGGCGGGGAGCCCGGCGACGGCCGCGCCGGCCGCGGCGGCGCCACCGGCGGCGGCCAGCAGCCGGGCATGGCCGCCGAGCACTCGCCGCAGCCGCAGCGCGATGCCCCGCAGGACGAGGCCGCGCAGCAGCAGCACGGCGGTGGTGGTGATGCCGGCGGCGTTCCCGGCGGCGAGTCCGAGGGCGCCGAACCGGGGGGTGGTGAGCAGGCCGACCACGGCGGTGACGGCCAGGCCGAGCACCATGGCGGCGGCCGGGAGCCAGTCGAGCAGCCGGCGTCCGCCGTCCTCGGCGCCCGGCTCGCCGGCCCGGCGGACCACCGGACGCAGCGAGAAGTACGGGCGGATCATCACACCGATCAGTGCCTGGGCGGGCAGGCCGAAGCTGTAGACCCGGATCACGGCGGCGGTGGCGGCGGTGTCCCGTGGGCCGAAGGCGCCGCGTTCGAAGAGCAGGGCGACCGTCGAGGGCGCGCAGGCGAGCAGGAAGGCGGTGCCGAGCAGCACGACCGCGGCGGCCTGGCCGAGGTCCTTCTCGACCCGGTCGCGGGCGGCGGCGAGGTCACCGGCCGCGAGCGCGCGGGCGACCAGCGGGAAGGTGACGGTGCAGATCAGGAGGGCGGCCGTCATGGCGAGCTGGGAAACCTTGGCCGCGTAGTTGAGATGCGAGATGGTGCCGGGCGGCAGGGCCGAGCCGAGGAAGCGCTCGATGAAGACCTGGGCCTGGCGGGTCAGGGTGAAGGCGGCCACCGGGAGCAGGGCGAGCGGGATCAGCACCAGCGAGTCGGCGGGGCGCCGGCCGCGGACGGGGCGGCCGGCGCGCAGCCGGCGCAGGAACGGGCCGACCAGCAGCCCGGCCATCAGCAGACTGCCGGCGGCGACTCCGATCGCGGCGGAGCGCACCCCCCAGAACGCCTGGCAGCTCAGCAGGACGCCGAGGATGCCGACGTTGTAGGCGACGTAGATCCCGGCGGGGGCGGTGAAACGGTGGTGGGCGCGGAGCGCGGCGGCGAGGTAGCCGGCCACGCCGAACGGCAGCACGGTGAGCGCGGTGATCCGGGTGCAGCTGACGGCCAGCCCGGGGTCGGCCAGGCCGGGGGCGAGGAACTCGACCAGCCGGGGGGCGCCGAGGGCGGTGCCGAGCGAGAGGGTGCTGAGCGCGAGCAGCAGCCAGGGCAGCGTGGAGCGGACCAACTGCCGTACCGGGTCGGGACCTTCGGGGTGCTCCTCGCGCAGCACCAGGGCCAGGGCGAAGGCGGGCACCATGAGGAAGGACATGGCGTCCTCGATCAGCAGCGGCGCGGCGGTCTCCGGGACGGTCCAGGCGACCAGGAAGGCGTCGGTGCCCTGGTTGGCGCCGAAGTAGCGGGCCAGCAGCAGGTCGCGGAGGAGTCCGAGGGCGGAGCCGGCGGCGCTGAGCACGGCCGTGACGCCGAAGGCCTTGGCGAGGAAGCCGCGCCGGGGGGCGGTCGCGGCGCCGCCGGGCCGGGCGGGCCCGGCCGGGGCGGCGGGCCCGCCGGCCGGGGCGGTGCGGGGGGCGGGCAGCGCCGGTGTCAGCGCGGGGCGGTCGGTGGTCACCGGGCGACCGCCCCGGGGGTGCCGGCACGGGCGGTGTGGGCACGGGCGGTGTGGGCGGCGAGGCCGAGGACGACGGAGGTCAGCACGGTGGTGGTGCCGCCGATGTCGGAGTAGAGGTAGTCGACCAGCACCCAGACCAGCAGGGCGAGGGCGCCCAGCCCGGGCCCGCCGCCCGGCCCTCCCGGGTGGCGCAGGCAGCCGATGAGGAGGCCGAGGAAGAGCGCGGTGTAGGCGACGATGCCGATCAGGCCCTGCTCGCTGAGGACCAGGAAGTACATGTTGTGCGGGGAGAGCAGCGGTTCGCGCTGGAAGCCGATGGTGGCGTCGGCGGCGTCGCTGCCGGAGGAGAGCCGCAGCGGGGCGTGGCTGTCGCGCAGCTGCTGGAAGGCCTTGGGCCCGGCGCCGCCGACCGGGTGGTCCTGCCAGATCCGGGTGGCGGTGGTCCACAGGTCGTAGCGGTCGGAGACCGACTGGTCGGGGGCGGCCGAGACGGAGCCGATGCTGCTGAGCCGGTCGGTGACGCCGGAGGCGCCGAGACCGAGGCCGCCGACCAGGACCACGACGGCGGCGAGGCCGAGTACGGCGCTGCGGACGGCGAGCCGGGCATCGGCACGCAGCAGCAGGACGACGGCGGCGGCGCCGGTGGCGATCCAGCTGCCCCGGCTGAACGAGACGGCGAGCGGGAAGACGAGGAAGGCGGCGGCCGCGTACATCGCCCGGCGCAGTCGGCGGTCGCCGCCGGGGCCGCGTTCGCCGAGAGCCAGGGCGAGGGCCGCGAGCAGGCCGAAACCGACCACGGTGGACATCGCCATGATGTCGAGCGCGCCGAAGGTGCCGACGGCCCGGATCGGCCGGCCGGTGTAGGAGGCGCCGGTGCCGGTGAGGTACTGGTGGGCGCCGACGGCGCCCTGGATCAGCGCGGCGGCGACGAAGGAGCCGAGGACCAGCCGCTGGTCGGTGCGGTCGCGCAGGGCGCACAGCACGCCGACGGGCACCAGGACGAACACCTGGGTGAGCCGGACGAAGCCGGTGAGGCTGGTGGCCGGGTCGATCGAGCTGACGGTGGCGACGGCGGCGGCGAACACGATCCCGCCGAACAGCGCGCAGGCGGCCGGGCCGAGCACGGGCGCCCGGCCGCGCAGCAGGTGGACGGCGGTGACCGCGACCAGGGCCAGCGAGGCGAGGTCGGCCGCGGTGATGTGGACGGCGGCGGTGACGTCCTTCTCCCCGGTGGGGACGCAGACCAGCAGCACGGTGGCGGCGGCGAGCAGGCTGGGCCGGGCCGCGAGCACCACGCCCGCCCGGCGTAAGAGCCGGGCGGGCCCGGGGGCGGCGGAGAGGGTGAGGGCCACGGTGGTCAGCTCCCGTCCGGGTGGAGCATGAGGGCGGCCGTGCGGCAGAGGATCTTGACGTCCTGCCAGAGGCTCCAGCTCTCGATGTAGCGGTTGTCGAAGCGGACCCGGTCCTCGATGGAGGTGTCCCCGCGCAGACCGTTGACCTGGGCGAGGCCGGTCAGGCCGACCGGGACGCGGTGGCGGTCCGCGTACTCGGGGTGGACCTGGCCGAACCGCATGACGAAGTAGGGGCGTTCGGGGCGCGGGCCGACCAGGCTCATGTCGCCGCGCAGGACGTTCCACAGCTGCGGCAGCTCGTCCAGGGAGCTGCGCCGCATCACCTTGCCGACGGCGCCCATCCGGTGGTCCTGGGAGATGTTCCAGCGGGTGGCCGACTCGTGTTCGTTGCTGGGGCGCAGGGTGCGGAACTTGAGGACGGTGAAGACCCGGCCGTCGAGCCCGGTGCGCTGCTGGCGGAAGAGCACGCCGGAGCCGGTGTCGAAGCGGACCGCGAGCGCGCACAGGGTGAGGACGGGGGCGAGGAGGAGCAGGCCGAGGGCGGCGGCGACGACGTCCAGGGCGCGCTTGGCGGCCCAGCCGGGGCGGCGCATCGCCGGGCGGCCGACCCGCAGGCAGGGGAAGCCCCAGAGGTGGTCGCCGCCGGCCGGCCGGCCGGTCTCCAGCGCGCCGTACTCGCGCAGCGCGGGCACCAGCCAGACCTGGCAGCCGAGCCGGGCGGCGTCGCGCAGGGCGGCGGCGGTCTCGGCCTCGTCGGCGGCGCCGGCGGTGGCGACCACGTGGTGCACGCGGTGGCGGCGGACCTCGCGCTCCAGCACCTCGCGGCCGCCGAGCACGGGCAGGTCGGTGCCGCCGGCCAGCACCGGCGGGTCGGGGTCGAGGAAGCCGACCGGGCGCATCCCGTACTCCAGGCGCTCGCTGAGGGCGGCGGCGACCCGGCGGCCGAGCCGGCCGGCGCCGAGCACCAGGACGGGGCTGGGGCGGCTGCGGCGGATCCGGCGGACCAGGTGGTAGAGCAGGGCGCGGCAGCAGACCGCGAGCAGCAGCTGGGTGCCGAGCAGGACGGTCAGCCGGGCGGGGGTGGCGGGGCCGCAGTCGGGCCAGCGGCCGTCGAGGCACCCGGCCAGGGTGACGGAGAAGGCGGTGGCGACCACGGCCCGGACGGTCAGCGCGGGGAGTTCGTCGAGGACGGAGAGGGTGAGCCGGAGGCGGTAGAGGCCGCCGGCCAGGTTGAGCGTGAGCAGCAGTGGCAGCAGGGCGGCGACGCCGAGCAGTGGCTCGACCCGGACGGCCGGGTCGAGGACGTGGTTGGCGGTGCCGGTGGCGGTGCACAGGGCGAGCGCGTCGACGGTGGCCAGTGCGGCGGGCAGGGCGAGGCGGGAGCGGATCGGCCTGCGGTGGCGGCGGGCCGGGGGTGCGCTGCGGGTGTGGGTTGACCGGGGCGGGCGGTCGAGCAGCCCGATGGCGGGGCGGCGCGGGCCGGCCAGGGACCGGCCGGCCCGCGGCACGCTGTCGTGGTCAATGGTCATCAGCGCACGAACTCCCCTGCTGTGTGCCCGGGGTGACGGCGTCCCGGCACCGGTTGGCCCGGGGCGGCCGTCCCGGCCCGGTGGGCGCGGTCCTGACAACACCTGCTGCCGCTGGCGGCTTTCGGTTCCCTCACGAATTTCCGATGTGAAATCGAAATGAAGCAGGCGAAATCCGACAATACCGAACTTCGGCTTGAATGCCGGAAGTTACCTTGCCGTTTCATTCCAGCCGCCCATTAATAGGTATTTCTGACTTGACGCCTCGCCCTTATCCGGCTGAGGGTGCGAATACGACAGCGCCTGAACGGCGGGGCATTCACGGCATGTGAAACGATCAGATCCGCTCTGGGACACGGGGGCGGCGGCGCCCCGCCGCCGGACCGGCACCCAGCAGGTCCCGATAGAGCGCATCCACCTGTTCGACCACCGAGCGCACGTCATGACGGGCGACGGCGTGCTCGCGCAACCGCGCGCCGCGGCGTTCGCACTCGATCGGATCGGACAATGCTTCGGCCATTCGGGTGGCGAGCGGGGTCACTTCCTCGGGCGGCACCACCGCTTGCTCCCGCTCGGCCGGCGGCAGGCATTCACGGGCCCCCGGCACATCGGTCAGCAGCACCGGGCGGCCGGCCGCCATCGCCTCCAGCGGGGCCAGCGCCATCCCCTCCCAGCGGGACGGCAGCACCACCAGATCGGCCGCCGCCAGCCACGGCCGCGGGTCCGGCACGTCCCCGGCCAGCCGGACCCGGGACGGCCCGGCGGACTCCCGGACGGCGTCGGCCAGCCGGGTCTCGTCCGGCCCGCCGCCGACCAGCGCCAGGCGGGCCCGCGGCACCCGGCGCAGCACCTCGGGCCAGGCGGCGAGCAGCACGTCCTGGCCCTTCTGCCGGCAGAGCCGCCCCACGCAGACGGCCAGCGGAGCGTCCAGCTCCAGCCCGAGCGCGATCCGGGCGGCCCGGCGCTCGGCGGGCGCGTAGTGGCGGACGTCCACCCCGTTGGGCACCACCGCCCAGTCGGCGTGCAGGCCCGCCGCCGCCCCGTCGGCCCGCTCCTGGACGCTGACGCAGAGCAGCCGGTGCGCCCAGCGGGTCGCGTACCGCTCCCAGCGCAGGGTGGCGGCGGCCAGCGCCCCGTCCACGGCCGCGAACGACCAGGCGTGCGGCTGGAAGACGGTCGGCACCGTGCCGCGAATGGCCAGCCGGCCCGCGAGCCCGGCCTTGGAACTGTGCAGATGGACCATGTCGGGCGCGGCCGCCCGGACGATCCGGCGCAGTCTCCAGGCCTCGGCGGCGGTGGCCGGTCCTGGCGAGCGGCGGGCCGGCCAGTCCTGGACCAGCGCGCCGGCGGCGGCGGCCTCCCCGGCCAGCCGGCCGCCTCGCGGACAGGCCACCAGCACCCGGTGGCCGGCCTCGCGCTGACCCCGGACCAGATCGGTGACCACGCGGGCCACTCCACCGTCGACGGGCTGGGAAATGTGAAGGATCGTCATATGCACGGCGGCGAGCCTAGGGTCGCTCCACCGCGCCGGAGGGCCCTCGCCACTCCCAGGGGGCGGCCGTCCACCCGTACGGCTCGAGGCTCGCACGGGTGGTCGAAATCGCCGAATTCCCTTACGAATTCACCCGCCAGGGGCCGGACTCCACGGATCCGGCGGAGCCGGGTGGCGCCGCCGGCTCCGCGGATCGGACAGACCCCGCGGATTCGGCGGACGCCGATGATTCAGCGGACCTCGGCGGCGAGGTTCGCCAGTACCTGGTCGTGGATCCGGTTCAGACCCTTCGGAGCGAAGGTCCGCTCGAAGAAACCGCCGATACCGCTCGCGCCCTGCCAGGTGGCCGAGACGGTGACCTTCGACCGGCCCTCGCCGGCCGCCGAGACCGTCCAGGTGATCACCATGCTGGAGTTGGCGTCCTTCTCCACCAGCTGGTCGGGCTTCGGCGCCGACACGGTGAACAGGCAGTCCCGCACCCGCTTCTCGGTGGCCTGAAGCCTCCAGTGCACCTGGGTGCCCGCGCCGGTGCCGCCCGCCCGCACCTCGTACTCGCTGTACTGCCCGGGCAGCAGCTTGGGGCGGGTCACCTGGTAGTCGGCCAGCGCCTCGTACACCCGCTCCGGGGCCGCGTCGTAGACCCGCTCGGTGGTGGCCAGCACCTGTCCCATGACCGTGTTCTCCTCGTCTGGTACGTCCGGTTTCACCGGCAAGCCAACCACAGCGGGCGCCGTACGACCGCCCGGGGCTCAGGGCGGTCGTGAGCCCCCGGTCCGCTCTGCCGGGCCGGGCCACCGGTGGGGCGGGGCCGGCGGGCCGGTACCACCGGGGGTAAGGCGGTCCGCCGGGCCGGGCCACCGGCTATGGTGGCCGGTGTGCTCGATCAGGTGACAGCAACGCGCTACGTCGACCCGCTGCGGGCCGGCGGCTCGGTGCCCGGCGTCGTGGAGACCGACGACCTGGGTACCTATGTGGTCAAGTTCACCGGCGCCGCGCAGGGCCGCAAGGCGCTGGTGGCCGAGGTGATCGTCGGGGAGCTCGCCCGGCGGCTCGGTCTGCGGGTGCCCGAGCTGCGGCTGGTCGACTTCGACCCCGCGGTCGCCGAGAGCGAACCCGACACCGAGGTCCAGGACATCCTCAGAGCCAGCGGCGGTCTGAACCTCGGGATGGACCTGCTGCCCGGCGCCCGCGACTTCAGGCCCGGCATGATCCCGGTGGACCCGGCCGAGGCCGGCCGGGTGGTCTGGCTGGACGCCCTCACCGGCAATGTCGACCGCACCGTGCACAACCCCAATCTGATGGTCTGGCACCGGCGGCTCTGGCTGATCGACAACGGCGCCGCGCTGATCTTCCACCACCGCTGGTCCACCGCCGAGGCCGCCGTCGGCAAGCGGTACGACCTCAGCTCCCACGCCCTCGGCGGTTACTCCCCGGACGTCCGGCTGGCCGACGAACAGCTCGGCCCGCTGGTCACCGCCGGGCTGCTGACGGAGGTGCTGGCGGTCGTCCCCGACGAGTGGCTGGCGGACGAGCCGGGCTTCGACTCGGTGGACGCGCTGCGCCAGGCGTACGTCGCGCATCTGGCCGCGCGCGCGGCGCTCTCCTCCGCGTGGCTGCCGGACGGCTTCGCCACGCCCGAGCAGCTGCGCGAGGCCGACCTCCGGCGGACCGCCCGGGCCAGGGCCGGCCGGCCCGCCTGGCTCCAGGAGGTCCCCGACCTGCACGGAAAGCCGTCCGTCGAGACGGCCTGGAACCAGCACGTCGAATGACCCGGGGGTAGCAAGAAGGTGGGGAACGGGACCTGGGTCCCGCTCCCCACCTCACTGTTGGTTCAGCCGGTCCGGCGGACGGCCGGTCGGCCGGTCAGCGTGCGAGCCGGTCGGCACGTGAGCGCCTCAGGGCGTCACCGCCACCACTGGACCGCCTTCTCGGCGTTGATGATGCCCGCGCCGTAGAAGCCGTTGTCGTTCGCGCCGCCCTCACAGGTGGCGGCGTAGACGCCGGTGCCACCCGGGTTGAACGGGGCCGACGGGCAGGCGTGCGACTCGGCCTGGTTGGTCAGCAGCTCGGTGAGCTCCTCCGGGTTCGCCCACGGGTGGGTGCTGGCGAGCAGCGCGACCACGCCGGCGGTGTGCGGGGAGGCCATCGAGGTGCCCTGCATGTAGCCGTACTTGCCACCGGGGATGGTGGAGAGGATGCGGCCGTTCTTGTCCGGGGTGTCCGGGATCTGGTAGAGCCGGTCACCGCCCGGGGCGGCCACGGTCACCTTGTGCTTGCCGTAGCTGGAGTAGTAGGACTTGTCGCCCTTGACGCCCACCGAGGAGACGGCGATGACGCCGTCCAGCTCGGTCGGCAGGTTGAGGCAGTCCTTGGTGATCGGACGGGTGCCGGGGGTGGTGTCGTCCGGGCTGCTGACGTCGGTGGTCTTGTGCGCCAGGTCGATGTTCTCGTTGCCCGCGGCGGCCACGTTCAGGACGCCCTTGCGCTGCGAGAACTCGACCGCGCGGCGGACGGCGGTGGTGATCGCCGCCTGGTCCGCGTCGTTCTGGCAGTTGAACATCCACGGGTCGACGTAGTAGCTGTTGTTGGTGACCTTGAACTTGTGCTCACCGGCCCAGACGAAGCCGCAGATGGCGTACTCCGGGTAGATGAAGCCGCCCTCGTCGACGACCTTGACCGCGGCCAGCTTGACGTTCGGGGCCACACCGACGACGCCCTTGCCGTTCTTGGCGGCGGCGATGGTGCCGGCCACGTGGGTGCCGTGGTCGCTGCTGGTCGGCTGCCAGGCGTTCCAGTCGGTGTTCGGCTTGCCGCCGTCGATGCAGGAGACCGACTGCGAGGCGTCCACGTTGGGTGCCAGGTCCTCGTGCAGCGCGTCGATGCCGGAGTCCAGCACGCCGACGGTGACGTTGCGGCTGCCGAGGGATATCTTGTGCGCCTTGTCCGCACCGATCTGGCGCATGTCCCACTGGTTGGCCTCAAGGGGCTCCTGGCCGGGGGCGGGCGCGGCGGTCGGCTCGGCGGCCACCTCGGCCTTCTGCGAGTCGGCGGCGGTGATGCCCTTGGTACGGCTGGCACCGACCGACTCGACGCCCTTCGCCTGCCGCAGCTTGGCGGCGAACTGGGTGTCGTTCGAGCGGGCGATCACCACGCCGATCTGCTCGTACGAGTAGACCACCGTGCCGCCGAGCGCGCTGACGGCCTTCTCGACCTTCTGCACCTGGCCGTGGTTGGCCTTGGTGTTGACGACGTAGCTGAGCAGAGGCCCGGTCGTCGGCTCGGCCCCGGCGGCCGCGACGGCGGTGCCTGCCGGCAGCGCGAGGGCGCCGGCGGTGGCGAGAACGAGGCCCACCGCGGCGTACCGGGTCCGGCTGATCCGAGGAACACTCATAGGGGTTGGCCCTCCCGAGTCGTCATGCAGCTGCGGTTGGCAGGTGCACTGGAATGATCGGGACGCTAGTGAACAAGCGTTGCAATCCGCAAGAGGTAGACATCTAATCGTCACAAGTCGGCCATCTGCGGAAGTTAAGACTCCGCTGTTGACGGCCGCGACGAAAGGTTCAGACCATCGGACTGTCAATCACATGAGCCCGGGCGTGTCGAGAGGGGGGAGTCAGCCCCGGACGGACGGCTGCTCGGGAACCGCCGACCGACTCAAAGGCCGTACAGGCAACGGGCGTTGTCCGCGGCGACCTGCCGGGCGAGGCCCTGCGCGTCCGCCGCCGAGCAGGCGCCGTCGGCCCGCCAGCCGGCCAGCAGGGCACCCAGGCCGTGCCGGAACTGGGCCGCGCCGACCAGGTACAGCTCCGGCAGCCCGTAGGCGTCGGTGGAGAACAACAGTTTGCCGAACGGTGCCAGCTCCAGCATCTCGCCGAGCACCGCCGCCGCGCGCGGCCCGACGTAGGAGGCCGTCAGCCCGAGATCGGTGTAGACCCGGGGGAACGCCTGGGCCAGCCAGGCCGCCTGCCGGTGGTACGGATAGCCGTGCAGCAGCACCAGCGGGACGCCGCTCGGCTCGGCGGCCCGGACGAAGTCGGTCAGCAGGGACGGGTCGGCCCGGTGCAGGGTGAGGTCCGGATCGCCGAAGCCGGTGTGCAGTTGGAGCGGCAGACCGAGGTCCGCGCAGACCTCCAGGGCCGTCCAGAGCAGGTGGTGCAGCAGCACCGGATCGGTCAGCCGGCCGCGCCCCGCCCGCAGCCACTCCCCCGCGGCGGCGACCACCGCCGCCGGGGCGGGCCGCTCGGCGGGCACCGCGAGACCGTACCGGTAGGCGAGCACCGACTTGACCGCCACCGCACCGGCGGCGGCCGCCGCCAGCGCCTCCCGTACCGCGAGCGGCCAGGCCTGCGCCGTCGCCGAGACCGCCTGGGCCACCGACTCCAGCCGCACCACCTCGCGCACCCGGGCGCCGGCCGCCTCGGCGAACTCGCTGAGCGGGAGCAGCTGGTGGCCGGCCGCCGTGGTCAGCCCGGCGTCCACCAGGCAGGTGTCCAGCGCGGCGGCCGCGAGCAGCCGCCGGGTGGCCTCGGGAGCGCCGAGCTCGCGCCGCCGGGCCAGGTAGTCGGCGGCCGGGGCGTGGCAGGGCAGCCCGAGCGCGGGCGGGCACCAGCGCCGGACCGCCAGGCCGAGTGCGCTGTCGAACGGCGAGGTGCCGGGGGCGGGCGGCCGGTCGGACTCGGTGAGCAGCCCGGCCAGGGCGTCGTCGGCCAGATCGGCCACCACCACGCTGTGGCAGTGGTGGTCGAGCAGCGCCGGGACATCCAGCGAGTCCACCGGTCAGTACCGCCAGCGGGTGGCCGCGGCCAGCTGCTCGGGGGTGGCCGCGGCGTACTGCTCGCTCTCGGCCCGGCGGACGGCCAGCACCGCCTCGTACAGCGGCTCACCGAGCGCCTCGCGGAGCACCGCCGACTTCTCGTACGCCGCGATCGCCTCGGCCGGGCTCGCGGGCAGCCGGGGCACCGTGCCGGGAGCGGCCTCGGCCGGATCACCGGTGAACTCCGGTGGCAGCGCGAGCCGTTGGTCCAGCCCTGCGAGGCCGGTGGCGAGCACCGCGCCGACCGCCAGGTACGGATTGGCGGTGGCGTCGAAGCACTTGACCTCGGCGTTGGCCGCGGTGGCCCGCTCGCCGGAGGAGCCGGTGATCAGCCGCAGGGCGGCCTCGCGGTTCTCCAGACCCCAGCACTGGTAGGCGCCGGCCCAGTGCGAGGGCACCAGCCGCAGATAGCCGGCGGGGCTGGAGGAGCCGAGCACCAGCAGCTCGGGCAGCGCGCCGAGCACCCCGGCGAGGAAGCCCTCGGCCTCCACCGTCAGCCCGTGCGGTCCGGCGCCGCCCCGGCCGAGGTTCCGCCCGTCGCGCCAGAGGCTGAGGTGGAGGTGGCCGCCGTTGCCGACCGCGCCGGGCTCGACCACGGGAGCGAAGGAGACCCGCAGGCCGTGCCGGGCGGAGACGGCCCGCACGGTGTGCCGGACCAGCACGGAGGCGTCGGCCGCGCCGACCGGGCCCTCGGGGGCGACCGACACCTCGAACTGGCCCGGGGAGTACTCGGGGTGGATCTGCAGCACCGTCAGGCCCTGCTCGCCGAGGGCGCGCAGCACGTCCCCGAGGTAGTCGGAGAGGTCGGTCAGGCGGTGCATGCCGTAGGCCGGGCCGTCCGTCGGGTAGCGCAGGCCCTCCTGGGGCGCTCCGGCGCGGGCGACCACCCACTCGACCTCGATGCCGGCCTTGAGACTCAGGCCGCGCGCGGCCGCGGCGGCCTCCATCCGGCGGGCGAACAGCCGCTGGCACCCGGGGTGCGGGTCCCCCGTCTGGGTGTACCTCTCCCCCGGCGCCCAGGCCCAGCCGGGCTGGGCGGCCAGCGGGACGATCCGGTCGAGGGCCGGGTAGAGCCGCAGATCACCCGTCGGGCCGCCGATGATCCGGCTGGTGGTGATCGTGTCGTCGGCCAGGAAGACGTCGAAGCAGGGCGCGGTGCCGACGCCCCACTGCGCGGCGTGCACCAGCCCACCGAGCGGGACGGCCTTCACCCGGGTGATGCCCGCGTTGTCCACCCAGGTGACGGCCACCGCGTCCACCCCGGCCACGCGCAGCCGCTCGGCGGCCGCCTCCGCCCGCTCGCCGCGCTCGGCGCGCGGCGGCAGGGCGACGGCGCCGAGGTGGCCGCCGAGGCCGGTGGCGGGCGGCTCGGCGGGGCCCGCGGCAACGGTTCCGGTGCTCATGCCCCCATGCTGCCGGGCCCGTTGACCCCGGGGAATTCCTCTATCGGGTGATTGGAGTGGACGCCTGTCCGCCCGTTCACTCGTCCGGGTTGAACAGGGCCACCAAGTCCCCTGCGGTGAGCCGCTCCACGGTGTCGGGCGCGGCGTCCGACGGGCCCGGGTACAGCCGGTAGGCGGCGCCGGTGAGGCCCGCGGGGACGGGCACATCGGCGTGCACCAGCGCGGTGAACGCCCGGGCGCCGGTGAGCCGTTCGGCGAGCAGCCGGACGGTGTCGTCGGCCGGCCCGTCGGTCCGGTCGTCGGGCTCGTGCCGGGCGCGCAGCCGCTCGGCGAAGGCCGCCACCGGCTCGCCCCCGGCCCGGCGGTAGGCGCTCAGCGCGGTGCCGGTGCGGCCGCGGACCAGGACCTCGTCGGTACGGGCGGCGGCGGTGGCGCAGGCGAGGTCCCAGAGCGTGGCGCGGGAGCCCCCGGCGAAGTGCGCCAGCACGTCGGCGGCGAGCACGCCGATCCGGTCCCGGTGCCGCCAGACGTTGTGGAAGCCGCCCGAGGCACTGGTGTTGAGGTCCGTCCAGACGTACTCGCGCTGGGTCAGGTCGACGATCATCGGGACACAGACCCTGGCGTCGCCGGCCAGGTCGAGGCGCTGGCGGACGTCCTTCGGCCGGAAGCTGCTCCGGCGGTACTTCGCGGTCTCGGTGGCGTCAAGGTCCAGGAAACCGGCGAAGGCGTCGGTGAGGTCCTCGAAGGGGATGTCGTTGTAGCTGAAGACGATCGTCACCGCGTAGCGCGCCCCGGCCGCGGCCAGCACGAGCAGGTCGAGGTCGACGAACTCGGTGGCGCCGTGCGGCGGCGGGGCCGAGGTGAGGTCGCCCGAGTGCACCGCCGCGCGCGGGCCGTGCACCAGGTGGGTGTAGTCGCAGAGGCCGACGAACCGCCACTGGTCGTCGTAGAGGGCGACCGACAGATCCAGGTCGACGCGTTGGCGCGGGGTCTGCATCCAGTGCAGGAAGAGCCGCACCCGCCGGCCGTCCGGGAGCCGTTGCACGCTGCCGCGCGGCAGCGCCACCAGCGTTTTGGCGCTGGCCCGTTCGGCGAACGGGACGACCAGGTCGGCCAGGCCCTCGTCCAGCACCGCGAGGTCGAGGCGCTCGTGCGCACCCGCCCGGCGCAGCAGTTCGGCCTCGATCAGGGCGCAGACCGGTGCGCTGAGGGCGGCCGGGACGACGGTGCCCCAGTCGTCGCGGGCGTGGGCCAGCGAGACCCGGCCGCGCGGGAAGTACAGCCGGCGCTCGCCGAGTTCACGCGCGGCGCGCAGCCGACCGTACGCGCCGAGCAGCGGGCCGGGCGCGACCTTGCGCAGCGCGCCCGGAAGCGCCCCGGCGAGCGCGGCGGGCAGCGGTTCGGCCGGGCTCCAGGTGGCGTGCACCCGCAGCAGGTGGTGCAGTCGGCGGACCAGCTCGCCCGGGCGGGCGGTCAGCAGCCGGACGGCGGCGGGCACGTCACCGACGGCGAGGGCCTGTTCGACCCGGCCCGCGAAGGTGGTGACGGCCAGCCTGGTGTGGCCGCCCGGGGTCTCGGCGACCCGCAGCGGCGCGGGCGCGTCGCGCAGTTCGGCGCCGAGGCCGTGCAGGTCGAGGTCGCTCTGCCGGAGCACGGCGAACGCGGCGGCGGCGTACGGGAAGCGGGCCCGGTGCTCGTAGGGGTGCAGCAGTTCGCCGGCCCGCAGCCAGGCGGACCGGTGGCGGCCGAGGTCCTCGGCCAGGGTGCCGAGCGGCAACGCGTCGAGGGCGGCGAGCAGTTCGCGGCGGAGCGGGCGGGGCAGGTTGCGCAGCCGCAGGCCCTTGGCGGTGGCGGGCAGCAGGTCGGGCTCGGCGCCGGACCAGGCCCAGATCAGCCGCAGTACGTCGGTGGCGATGGTGAGGCGGTCGGCGAGCAGTGGGCGGGCGGTGGCCTGGTCGCGGTGGAGCAGGGCGGCCAGGACGCTCGCGCGGCTCTCCCGGACGGGGATGTCGACGGGCAGCCAGTCGGCCGGATCGGCGGGGGCGTGGTCGAGCAGCAGGGCGAGGTCTTCGCGGTCCTGCGGGTCGAGCGGGGTGCGGCGCCCGAGCAGCCGGGCCAGTTCGGCGGCGGCCACGGCGGCCGGGTCGGCGCCCTCGGCGAGGCGCAGCGGGCGCAGCAGGCTGTCGCGGGGGTGCTCGCGGGCTGCGTTGCGGACGGCCTTGGCGTCCAGCGGGAGGTGGCGTTCCCCGTCGACCGGGGTGCTGCAGAGCAGGCATCGCGCCCCGCGCGGCCAGAGGGCCTCGGCGTCCTGGTAGCAGTCGTCGCAGAGCAGGTGGGCACAGGGCGCGAGGGCGCCGATGCCGGCCTCGGCGCCGGTGCGGTCGCACCAGGAGCAGGGCTGGTTCGGCTGGTTGAGCAGGAAGGCGCGGATGTGCGCGGAGTAGGTGGCGTGCGCGTGGGCCGGGACCGTCTCCGGGAAGCGGCGGAACAGCGGCTGGTGCTTGCGGTCGGCGCCGAGCAGGGCGTCGATCCGGCGCAGCAGTTCCGCTCCGGCGTCGGCCAGGGCGGCCGGGCGGAGCCGTCCGAGCGCGGCGCGCAGCGGCCCGGTCAGCAGGAAGCCGCGCTGCGCGAGGTCGGCCTCCAGGGCGATCAGCCCCGACGCGTTGGAGGGGTCCGGCTCTCCCGGGGCCGCCCCGGCGGCGACCACGACCGCCCCGTGCCGGCGCAGCAGGTAGGCGTCCAGACCGGTGTCGGGCGTGGCGGTGCTCTGCTTCTTCACTGGTGTCCCCCGGGGATATGACGAAGCGGGGGCGGAGAGTGGGCGCACTCGGGTTCATTGTAAGAGATGAGAGGAGAAGGAAGCACGCCGCGGAGCCGCCCCCGCACCGCCACCCTAGCGAAGCCCCCGCCCGACGCCGAACGGATTTCCGGTTCGGTCCCCCCACCCCCTTCCTACTGGCGAGTAGCTTCGCTACAGTGTCCGCACGCACCACCACCGGGCTTCGGGAGCCGCACCGGCGGGGTCGTCGGCCGGCGCGCGGGATCGTGCGGTACGGGCGGCGGCGGGCGGTGCGTCTTTCACCGGTCCGTGCCGCGATGGGCGGCGGGCCGGGTTTCCTCCTCGTATCAGCGCCGCTTCCTTCACCTTTGAGCGCCTGAGTACCACGGCACACCCGCGGCACGGCCGGAGCGGACCGGCGGCTGCGCCGGTGGGCCGCAACCGTCGTCTCCCCAGCCCCGCGCGCGAACCCTCCTCCGGCGGCGGCCGTCCCCGGTGTACGGGCGCGGCGGCGCGCCCGCCGGAGCGCGCGGGCCCTTCATGACAAGGAGTCAGGACAGATGGAGCGTCCCTTTCCCACGGTCGCCGTGGTCGGCCTCGGCACGATGGGTGCCGGTGTCGCGGTCGCGGCCGCGAAGAGCGGCCGCCGGGTGATCGGCATCGAGGCCACCGCGGACTCGGCCGCCCGGGCGCTGGCCCGGATCGAGGAGGCGACCGCCCACGCGGTGGCCCGTGCGCGGATCACCGCCGAGGAGCGGGCCGCGCTGCTCGCGCTGATCTCGGTGGGCCACGCGCTGGAGGCCGCCGCGGCGGCGGACCTGGTGATCGAGGAGGTCCCCGAGCAACTGGAGCTGAAGCGGGAGCTGTTCGCCGCACTGGACCGGATCTGCCCGGCGGAGACGGTGCTGGCCACCGGCACCACCGCCCTGTCGGTGACCCGGATCGCCGCCGCCACCACCCGCCCGGAGCGGGTGCTGGGGCTGCACTTCTTCAACCCGGTGCACACCATGAAGCTGGTCGAGGTGGTCCGCACCGTGCTGACCGCCCCGCAGGTGGCCGAGGACGCCGCCGCGTTCTCCCGCGACCTGGGCAAGGAGCCGGTGGCGGCGGGCGACCGGGCCGGCTTCGTGGTGAACGGGCTGCTCTTCGCCTATCTGAACCAGGCCGCCGCGATGTACGAGTCCCGGTACGCCACCCGGGAGGACATCGACGCCGCGATGCGGCTCGGCTGCGGCCTGCCGATGGGCCCGCTGGCGCTGCTCGACCTGATCGGCGTGGACACCGCCCGCACCGTGCTGGAGGCGATGTACGAGCAGTCCAGGGACCGGCTGCACGCGCCCGCGCCGATCCTCGGCCAGCTGGTGGCGGCCGGGCTGCTGGGCCGCAAGACCGGCCGCGGCTTCTACACCTACGAGGCGCCGGGCTCGTCCAGGACGGTCGACGCGGCGACCGCCGGCACCGCGGCGCGGGTGCCGGGCCGGGAGGTGCGCGACGTCGGAGTCTGCGGCTCGGGCACCATGGCCACCGGCATCGCCGAGGTGTTCGCCAAGGCCGGGTACCCGGTGCTGCTGGCCGCCCGCGGCCAGGAGAAGGCCGACCGGGCCAAGGCGCGGCTCGCCGGGTCGCTGGAGCGCTCGGTCTCCCGGGGCCGGCTGACGGCGGACCAGCGGGACGCGGCGCTGGCGCTGGTGACACCGGTCGACCGGTACACCGAGCTGGCCGGGGTGGACCTGGTGGTCGAGGCGGTGGCCGAGGACCTGGCGGTCAAGCGCGAGCTGTTCGCCACCCTGGACAAGATCGTCAAGCCCGGCGCGGTGCTCGCCACCACCACCTCCTCGCTGCCGGTGATCAGCTGCGCCACGGCCACCTCGCGGCCGCAGGACGTGATCGGGATGCACTTCTTCAACCCGGCGCCGGCGATGCGGCTGGTCGAGGTGGTCTCCACGGTGCTGACCGCGCCGGACGTCACCACGACCGTGCTGGAGCTGTGCGCGGCGGTGCGCAAGCACCCCGTGGAGTGCGGCGACCGGGCCGGGTTCATCGTGAACGCGCTGCTCTTCCCGTACCTGAACGACGCGGTGCGGATGCTGCAGGAGCACTACGCGACGGTGGACGACATCGACACCGCGATGAAGCTGGGCTGCGGCTATCCGATGGGTCCGTTCGAACTGCTGGACGTGGTCGGCCTGGACGTCTCGCTGACCATCGAGCAGGTGCTGCACCAGGAGTTCCGCGAGCCGGGTCTGGCGGCGGCGCCACTGCTGGAGCACCTGGTGGCGGCCGGCTGCCTGGGCCGCAAGACCGGCCGCGGCTTCCGCGACCACGCGCGCCGGTGACCGCGCCGTCGACCGGGGGCGCCGGGCCCCGCGGCGCGGTGCCGCACGGGTCCCCGCCGCCCGGCTGGAGCCCCGGGGCGGTGGCCGCCCGGTGGCCGAGACCGGCCGTGACCGGCCCGGTTCCGCCGGTGCGCCGGGGAAGGCCGGCCACCCCGGCGTCGGGGACGTGTAGCGTTCCGGACATGGATCGGGTTCAGTCAGCCTCCCCACAGCACGCCGCCGTACCGCGCGGCGCCGACCGGCCGGCCGGGTCCGGCCCCGCCGTCCCCGACACCGGCCCGGGCAGCCGCCGGGCGGCCGCGCAGCGCCAGCAGATGCGCCAGGACCTGGCGACGGCGGCGATGGAGCTGTTCGCCTCGCAGGGCTACGAGGAGACCACGGTCGATCAGATCGCGGCGGCCGCCGGGGTGGCCCGACGCACCTTCTTCCGGTACTTCCGGTCCAAGGAGGAGGCGATCTTCCCGGACCACGACGACACCCTGGTCCGGGTGGCCGACCTGCTGGCCAGCGCCGAGCCCGAGGAGCACCCGCTGGACGTGGTCTGCCGGGGCATCAAGGAGGTGCTGCGGATGTACGCCTCCACCCCCTCGGTGTCGGTCGCGCGGTACCAGCTGATCCGTCAGGTCCCGGCGCTGCGCGAGCGGGAGATCGCGGTGGTGGCCCGGTACGAGCGGTTGTTCACCCGCTATCTGCTGGGGCGGTTCGACACCCGCGAGTCCATCCCGTCGGGCTGGCAGCGCGGCGGTGAGGACGACTCGATGCTGGCCGAGGTCTCGGCGGCGGCGGTCGTGGCGGCGCACAACCACGTGCTGCGGCGCTGGCTGCGGGCCGGCGGGCGGGGGGACGTGGAGGCGCAGCTGGACCACTCCTTCGAGGTGATCCGGCGGACCTTCTGGGCCGCCTCGGAGCCCGGCCCGCGACGGCGTGGGTCGCTGGTGGCACCCGGTGCCAGTGCGACGCCGCTGGAGACGGCGGCCCGGAGCGCACTGAGTGCCAGCCCCGGAGGTGAGGTGCTCATCACAGTGGCCAGGACGGACGCCCCGCTGGACGTGGTGGTGGACAGCATCAGGGCTGCGCTGATCAGCGCCAAGGAGGCCTGAGCAGCAGCGTCTTCGCAGGTCGAAGCGGTTTCACAGGGCTTTGGGGGCCCGCGCCGGAGGGTCGGCGCGGGCCCCTTCCGCGCCTGCGGGCACCCGGTCGAACACGGATCCGGTTCACCCGAATTGATGACACCCGGTGTCTTTACGCGTGGCACAGGGTGCCACTACCTTGTTACCCACCAGTCGCGGCGCCGCGGCTCCCACCTCGGCGCGCCGTCGTCCGGCGTTCCCACACCCCGGGAGCTCTGCCCTACGCCAGGCACCAGCCGGGCGCACGCCAGGCCCACCCCGCCAGACCACCCACCACCCACCTCAGCGAAGCCGGTGTCCGCTCCCGGCTCCCCCAGACGCCCTGTGCTCCCTCGGCACAGGTACGCCTTCGGAGGCAGCCATGAAGGAAATCCTCGACGCGATCCTCAGCTCCGACAGCACGTCCGCGGACTTCGCCGCGCTCAGACTGCCGGAGTCCTACCGGGCGGTGACGCTCCACAAGGACGAGGAGCAGATGTTCGCGGGCCTCGACAGCCGCGACAAGGACCCCCGCACGTCCCTCCACCTCGACGAGGTCGCCCTGCCCGAGCTGGGCCCCGGCGAGGCGCTGGTCGCCGTCATGGCCAGCGCCGTGAACTACAACACGGTGTGGAGCTCGATCTTCGAACCGGTCTCCACCTTCGGCTTCCTGGAGCGCTACGGCCGCCTCTCGCCGCTCACCAGGCGCCACGACCTGCCGTACCACGTGGTCGGCTCGGACCTCGCGGGCGTGGTCCTGCGCACCGGCGCCGGGGTCAACGCCTGGAAGCCGGGCGACGAGGTGGTCGCCCACTGCCTCTCGGTCGAGCTGGAGTCCTCCGACGGCCACAACGACACGATGATGGACCCGGAGCAGCGGATCTGGGGCTTCGAGACCAACTTCGGCGGCCTGGCCCAGCTGGCCCTGGTGAAGACCAACCAGCTGATGCCCAAGCCCGCCCACCTGACCTGGGAGGAGGCCGCCTCCCCCGGTCTGGTCAACTCCACCGCCTACCGCCAGCTGGTCTCGCAGAACGGCGCGGGCCTGAAGCAGGGCGACAACGTGCTGATCTGGGGCGCCAGCGGCGGCCTCGGCTCGTACGCCACCCAGTACGCGCTGGCCGGTGGCGCCACCCCGATCTGTGTGGTCTCCAACGACCAGAAGGCCGAGATCTGCCGGGCGATGGGCGCCGAGGCGATCATCGACCGCTCCGCCGAGGGCTACCGGTTCTGGAAGGACGAGAACACCCAGGACCCGCGCGAGTGGAAGCGCCTCGGCGGGCGGATCCGCGAGCTGACCGGCGGCGAGGACGTGGACATCGTCTTCGAGCACCCCGGCCGCGAGACCTTCGGCGCGAGCGTCTACGTCACCCGCAAGGGCGGCACCATCGTCACCTGCGCCTCCACCTCCGGCTACATGCACTCGTACGACAACCGGTACCTGTGGATGTCGCTCAAGCGCATCGTCGGCTCGCACTTCGCCAACTACCGCGAGGCCTGGGAGGCCAACCGCCTGATCGCCAAGGGGAAGATCCACCCGACGCTGTCCAAGGTCTACCCGCTGGAGCAGACCGGCCAGGCCGCCCTCGACGTCCACCACAACAAGCACCAGGGCAAGGTCGGCGTGCTCTGCCTCGCCCCCGCCGAGGGCCTGGGCGTGCGCGACGCCGAGCTGCGCGCGAAGCACCTGCCGGCCATCAACCTGTTCCGCGAGGTCTCCGAGCGGGCGGCAGAGCCGAGCCGGGGCCTCTGATGGCAGACCGCGACCGCCCCTGGCTGATGCGGACCTACGCCGGCCACTCCACCGCGAGCGACTCCAACGCCCTCTACCGGCGGAACCTGGCGAAGGGTCAGACCGGTCTCTCCGTCGCCTTCGACCTGCCGACCCAGACCGGCTACGACTCCGACCACGTCCTCGCCCGCGGCGAGGTCGGCCGGGTCGGCGTCCCGGTCGGCCACGTCGGGGACATGCGCACCCTGTTCGAGGGCATCCCGCTCGACCGGACCAACACCTCGATGACGATCAACGCCACCGCGATGTGGCTGCTGGCGCTCTACCAGGTGGTCGCCGAGGAGCAGGGCGCCGACATCTCCGGGCTCACCGGCACCACCCAGAACGACATCGTCAAGGAGTACCTCTCGCGGGGGACGCACGTCTTCCCGCCGGGCCCCTCGGTGCGCCTGATCACCGACATGATCGCCTACACGGTCGGGCGCCTCCCCAAGTGGAACCCGATCAACATCTGCAGCTACCACCTCCAGGAGGCCGGTGCCACCCCGGTCCAGGAGATCGCCTACGCGATGTGCACCGCCATCTCGGTGCTGGACGCGGTCCGCGACTCCGGCCAGGTGCCGGCCGAGCGGATGGGCGAGGTGGTCGCCCGGATCTCCTTCTTCGTCAACGCCGGCGTGCGCTTCGTCGAGGAGATGTGCAAGATGCGCGCCTTCGCCCGGCTCTGGGAGAAGGTCACACTGGAGCGCTACGGCATCCAGGACGCCAAGCAGCGCCGCTTCCGCTACGGCGTCCAGGTCAACTCGCTGGGCCTGACCGAGGCCCAGCCGGAGAACAACGTCCAGCGGATCGTGCTGGAGATGCTCGCCGTCACGCTCTCCAAGGACGCCCGCGCCCGGGCCGTCCAGCTGCCCGCGTGGAACGAGGCGCTCGGCCTGCCCCGCCCCTGGGACCAGCAGTGGTCGCTGCGAATCCAGCAGGTGCTCGCCTACGAGTCCGACCTGCTGGAGTACGGGGACCTCTTCAACGGCTCCGAGGTGGTCGAGGCCAAGACCGCCGAGCTGCTGGCCGGCGCCGAGGCCGAGATCGCCAAGGTGCTGGAGATGGGCGCCCGGGCGGGCAACCGGGGCATCATCCCGGCCGTCGAGTCCGGCTACCTCAAGTCCAGCCTGGTCGCCTCGCACGCCGCCCGCCGGGCCAGGATCGAGTCCGGCGAGGACAAGATCGTCGGGGTCAACTGCTTCGACACCACCGAGGAGAGCCCGCTCACGGCCGACCTCGACACCGCGATCATGGTGGTCGACCCGGCCGCCGAGCAGTCCGTGCTCGCCGCGCTGGAGGACTGGCGCGCCCGGCGCGACGAGGCCGCCGCCCAGCGGGCGCTGGAGGAGCTCAAGGCCGTCGCCGCCACCGACGCCAACCTGATGGCGCCGACGCTCGACTGCGCCCGGGCCGGGGTCACCACCGGCGAGTGGGCCTTCGCCCTGCGCGAGGTCTTCGGCGAGTACCGCGCGCCCACCGGCGTCGGCGGCGCCCCGGTCGCGGTCGCGGCCGAGCCGGGCGGCGAGCTGGCCGCGGTCCGCGCCGCGGTGGCCGCGACGGCCGCCGAGCTCGGCGCCGGCAAGCTGCGGCTGCTGGTCGGCAAACCCGGGCTGGACGGGCACTCCAACGGCGCCGAGCAGATCGCCGTCCGCGCCCGGGACGCCGGGTTCGAGGTGGTCTACCAGGGCATCCGGCTGACACCCGAGCAGATCGTCTCCGCCGCCGTCGCCGAGGACGTGCACTGCGTGGGCCTGTCGATCCTCTCCGGCGCCCACACCGAGCTGGTTCCCGACGTACTGCGGCGGCTGCACCGCGCCGGGGTGGAGGATGTCCCGGTGATCGTGGGTGGCATCATCCCGGCAGCGGACGGCGAGGCCCTCAAGGCCGCCGGCGTCGCCGCCGTGTTCACCCCGAAGGACTTCGGCATCACGACCATCATCGGCCGGATCGTGGATGAGATCCGGCTGGCCAACAGGCTCCAGCCGTGGACGCCCGAGCCCGCCGCGACCACCAGCTGACCCCCGGAAGGAACTGACCCGCCCTCATGAGCAACGCCAGCCCGACGCCCGCCGCCGCCTTCGACCGGCTCCGCCCCCGCCGCTCCTGCCTCGCGGTACCGGGCAGCAACCCGCGCTTCCTGGAGAAGGCCCAGGGCCTGCCCGCCGACCAGGTCTTCCTCGACCTCGAGGACGCCTGCGCCCCGCTGGTCAAGGAGAGCGCCCGGCACTCCATCGTCGACGCGCTGAACAACGGCGACTGGGGCGGCAAGACCCGCGTCGTCCGCGTCAACGACTGGACCACCCACTGGACGTACCGCGACGTGATCACCGTCGTCGAGGGCGCCGGCCCGAACCTCGACTGCATCATGCTGCCGAAGGTCCAGGACGCCGAGCAGGTCAGGGCCCTCGATCTGCTGCTCACCCAGATCGAGAAGACCATGGGCTTCGAGGTCGGCCGGATCGGCATCGAGGCGCAGATCGAGAACGCCAAGGGCCTGATCAACGTCGACGCCATCGCCACGGCCTCGCCCCGGCTGGAGACGATCATCTTCGGCCCGGCCGACTTCATGGCCTCGATCAACATGAAGTCCCTGGCGGTCGGCGAGCAGCCGGCCGGCTACCCGGCCGACGCCTACCACTACATCCTGATGCGCATCCTGATGGCCGCCCGGGCCAACGACCTCCAGGCGATCGACGGCCCCTACCTCCAGATCCGCAACCAGGAGGGCTACCGCGAGGTGGCCGGCCGCGCCGCCGCGCTCGGCTTCGACGGCAAGTGGGTACTCCACCCCGACCAGGTCGCCGCCGCGAACGAGATCTTCTCGCCCGCGCAGGAGGACTACGACCACGCCGAGCTGATCCTCGACGCCTACGACTGGTGCACCTCCGAGGAGGGCGGCGCCAAGGGCTCCGCCATGCTCGGCGACGAGATGATCGACGAGGCCAGCCGGAAGATGGCACTGGTCATCGCCGGCAAGGGCCGCGCCGCCGGTCTCAAGCGCACCTCCACGTTCGAGCCCCCGCAGGCCTGACCCCCAGGAGCCCTGATCATGCAGTTCGGACGCACCTACGAGGAGTTCGAGGTCGGCGCGGTCTACAAGCACTGGCCCGGCAAGACGGTCACCGAGTACGACGACCACCTCTTCTGTCTGCTCACCATGAACCACCACCCGCTCCACCTGGACACCAACTACGCCGAGAAGACGACGGACTTCGGCAAGAACGTCGTGGTGGGCAACTACGTCTACTCCCTGCTGCTCGGCATGTCCGTCCCGGACGTCTCCGGGAAGGCCATCGCCAACCTGGAGGTCGAGTCGCTGCGGCACATCGCGCCGACCTTCCACGGCGACACCGTCTACGGCGAGACGACCGTGCTCGACAAGTGGCCGTCCAAGTCCAAGGACGACCGGGGCATCGTCCACGTCGAGACCAAGGGCTACAAGCAGGACGGCACCGTCGTCTGCGTCTTCCGCCGCAAGGTGATGGTGCCGACCGAGACCTACACCAAGGAGCGCGGGGGCGAACAGCCCGGGCGCCCCACCCCGCAGCCCTAGGACCCCGGACGGGTAGGCCGCCGTCATCGGCCGAACCCCACCCCGGTACGGGGGCCCTGCTGCCGCAGCCACGCCGGCGGGGCCCCCGGCAATCCCCCCCCCCCCCCCGCTCTTCCGCCCTCACCCCCACCCTCTTCCTCTTCTCCACAGGAGCCGCACGATGGGACGCCTCGCACAGACCGACGGCCTCACCGAGATCCAGCGGGACATCCTCGCCACCGTGCGGGATTTCGTCGACAAGGAGATCATTCCGGTCGCGACCGAGCTGGAGCACCGGGACGAGTACCCGACCGCCATCGTCGAGGGGATGAGGCAGCTCGGCCTCTTCGGCCTCACCATCCCCGAGGAGTACGGCGGCCTCGGGGAGTCGCTGCTGACCTACGCCCTGGTGGTGGAGGAGATCGCCCGCGGCTGGATGTCGGTATCCGGAATCGTCAACACCCACTTCATCGTCGCGCACATGATCAACGCGCACGGCACCCAGGAGCAGAAGGACTACTTTCTGCCGAAAATGGCGGCCGGCGAGATCCGCGGCGCCTTCTCGATGTCCGAACCGGGCCTCGGCTCCGACGTTTCCGCGATCTCCACCAAGGGGGTCCGGGACGGCGACTGCTACGTCCTCAACGGCCAGAAGATGTGGCTCACCAACGGCGGCACCTCCACCCTGGTCGCGGTGCTCTGCAAGACCGACGAGGGCGGCAGCACCCCGTACAAGAACATGACCACCTTCCTGATCGAGAAGACGGCGGGCTTCGGCCCGAACCCGTCCGTCCCCGGCCTGACCGTGCCCGGGAAGATCGAGAAGATGGGATACAAGGGCGTCGACACCACCGAGCTGGTGCTGCAGGACGTCCGCGTCCCGGCCGACCGCGTCCTCGGCGGCGTCCCGGGCCGGGGCTTCTACCAGATGATGGACGGCGTCGAGGTCGGCCGGGTCAACGTGGCCGCCCGCGGCTGCGGCGTCGCCCGCCGCGCCTTCGAGCTGGGCGTCTCCTACGCCCAGCAGCGCTCCACCTTCGGCAAGAAGATCGCCGAGCACCAGGCGATCCAGTTCAAGCTCGCCGAGATGGCCACCAAGGTGGAGGCCGCCCATCAGATGATGGTGATGGCCGCCCGGAAGAAGGACGGCGGCGAGCGCAACGACCTGGAGGCGGGGATGGCCAAGTACCTCGCCTCCGAGTACTGCAAGGAGGTCGTCGAGGACGCCTTCCGCATCCACGGCGGCTACGGTTTCTCCAAGGAGTACGAGATCGAGCGCCTCTACCGGGAGGCCCCGATGCTGCTCATCGGTGAAGGTACTGCGGAGATCCAGAAGATGATCATCGGACGCCGGCTGCTGGAGGAGTACCGCATCGCGGAGTGACCCCCGGGCGGGGGACGCGCCGAGCGGGGGTCTCCCCGGGCAGGCGACTCAACCGACCCGGTGACGGCCGGTCGACGGGCGTGCGGGCCCGTCCCGGCACCGCGCCGTGCCACCAGGAACCCCGGCCTGGTCCGCCGGGAGTCCGGCACGGCCTTCCGGAAGCGGCCGCAGGGCGTACAACTGCTGTCACACGCCCGGCGGCCGCTTCCGCGCGTCCGCGACACGCCCTTGGCGGTCCCCGGTTCCTCCGGGACGCCCGTTGAGACAAGAGTCACCGGCCTCGTCAGGACCCTTGGGAACCGGACCGGGGCGAGCTACGGTCGTACACACAGAAGGCGCGCGAACGCCGCGCACAGGACACATGAACGAGCAGGCGGGTTGCCCACCCACCGTGTGCTCCCGATAGCATCCACCGGGACAGCAGCCGTCCCTTTATTACTCGATCCCCGCGGTGGCCCCCGTCCAGCGGCCATGATCCCCCGCGACAAAGGTCTTCGATGCCCATCAGCCCGTCCCCTCACACCTCCGTCCCGGAAGGCGATGCCCTCGCCGCTCCGACGGCCGGTCGGCGACCCCGCGTGACCATCGCGCGCGGAGCCACCCCCTGGTTCGTCCCCACCCTCGCCACGGCCGCCGTGACCACCGCGCTCACCCGGCGCAGCGGCAAGTGGGCCCTGGCGGCGGTACCCGCCTGCGCGCTCGGCGCGGGCATGCTGTGGTTCTTCCGCGACCCCGAGCGTGAGATCGGCACGGGCAGAGTGATCTCCCCCGCCGACGGCGTGGTGCAGAGCATCGACGCCTGGCCGGACGGCCGCACCCGGGTCGCGATCTTCATGAGCCCGCTCAACGTCCACGTGAACCGCGCGCCGCTGCCGGGCACGGTCACGTCGGTCGAGCACGTGGCGGGCGGCTTCGTGCCCGCGTTCAACAAGGACAGCGACCAGAACGAGCGGGTCGTCTGGCACTTCGACACCGAGCTCGGCGACATCGAGATGGTGCAGATCGCGGGGGCCGTGGCCCGCCGGATCGTGCCGTACGTCGAGGCCGGAACCAAGGTCGAGCAGGGCGATCGGATCGGTCTGATCCGGTTCGGGTCCCGGGTCGACACCTACCTGCCGGCCGGCGTCGAGGTCGGCGTCGAGGTCGGCCAGAAGACCACAGCCGGGGTGACGCGCCTTGACCGTGACTGATCCTGAGACGATCGTCGGCCTGGACGACGAGGAGACGGTTCTGCGCCGCCGCCGCTGGGCGCGCGACCGCGAGCTGCGTGCTCCGCGTTCTCCGCAGCACCTGTCCACCGCCGACTTCCTGACCCTGGGGAACGCCGTCTGCGGCTTCCTGGCGATCTACTCGATCACCACCGGGGTCCTGGTCCCGCACATCACCAACCCGGACGTCGCTCCGGACCGGCACAGCGCCGCCACCGCGGTGACGCTGCTGCTGATCGGCTCGATGTGCGACCTCTTCGACGGGCTGGTGGCGCGCAAGCTGCGCTCCTCCGCCCTCGGGGCCGAACTCGACAACCTGGCCGACCTGATCAGCTTCGGCATCGCGCCGGCCTACTTCGTCGCGGTCTGGGGCATGGTCTCGCCGGGCTCCGACAGCCGGCTCTCCGCCCTGATCGCACTGACGGTCCTGCTGTCGGTGGTGCTGCGGCTGGCCCGCTTCTCGGCCGTGAAGATGCGCCCGGGGGTGTTCCAGGGCATGCCCTGCCCGATGGGCGCCATGACGGTGATCGCCATCGTGCTGCTGGACCCGCCGTTCCTGCCCGGCCTGCTGGCCATCGCGGGCACCGCGTACCTGATGATGAGCCGCATCGAGTACCCGAAGCCGCAGGGGCTGCTGGCCACCGCCACGCTCTGCTGGATCGTGGTCTCGATCGGCTGCCTGGCGGCCTGGGCGACCGGCCTGCCCGGCGGCGACATGCTGCTGCACATCGGCGCCTTCGCCCAGATCACGCTGGCCGCGATGGCTCCGCTGCTGGTCATCCGCCGCAAGGTGGGCCAGAAGGTCGGCGACGTCCGCGCCCGCCGCGCGGAGTCCCGGATCGGCTGACCGGCCGCACGCGCGACCGCATGACGGAGGGCCCGGATCCACTGGATCCGGGCCCTCCGTCATGTCCTGGGCCCTGAGCCCTGGAGCCTGGGGACCGCCGGCCGGGTTACGCCCCGCCGCGGTGGACGCTGAACGCCGAACGGCGGGCCGCGCGGGCCACGCCCGGGTCCGGGTGGACACCGGAGACGGCGGTCAGCACCGAGGCGGCCCGGGGGTGCCCGGACTGCCTGGCGCGGGCGAACAGCCGGACCGGGTCACCCGCCGAGGCGCCCTCGACATGGCCGACCAGCAGATCCGTCTCCCCGTGGTCGAGTACGGCGGCGGCGGTGTCCACCCAGAGCCAGGCGGCGTCCTCCGCGCCCAGCACATCGGCCGGGGAGACCCCCTCGTCCGACTGCTCGGCCAGCCAGAGCAGCGCGTACGGGCGCAGCACCGGCTCGTCCACCGCGGCGCGGACGGCCTGTTCGGCGGTGCTGCCGGCCACCCGGAGCGCCTCGAAGGCCAGGCCGCGGACCAGCGCGTCGTCGCCCTGGGCGGCGTCCAGCAGCTCGGCCACGGCCCGGTCGGCCGGACGGGCGGCGACCCAGGCGCGGAACTCGGCCCGGGCCGGGCCCGGCGAGTAGTCGGCGCAGGCGTTGAGCAGTTCGAAGGCGCTCTGCTCGATGTGGCCGGCGGCGGTCTGCGCGACGGTGCAGATCTCCTCCAGCTTGGCCCGCACCGCCCAGTGCCCGAGCGGCGAGAGTTCGGCGGCCTCGTCCCGGCGGACCACGGCGCCGACGGCGGCCAGGCCGTCCAGCATCCAGTCCAGGACGGCGGCGACGTCGGACGGCGCGGCCGGGGTGTCGATCTGCGGCTCGCGGCAGGTGCCGCGGACGGCGGACACGGCGGAGGCGGCGTGCGGGATGGGCGAGAGGCCCAGCGCACCGGCGCCACCGCCGACCCGGCGCTCGTCCAGGCCCCGGCGCAGCAGCTCCAGCAGTTCGCTGTCGGCGACCGGGCCGGCCACCAGGTGCAGGAAGGAGAGCAGCTGCGGCGCCTGGTCGACGGCCTGCCCGGCGAGCACCGCGAAGACGCCGCGCAGCGCGGCGGGCGGGACGGGGGCGAGCAGCGTCCAGGCGTCGAACAGCGCCGACCAGCCGCGGACCACGGCCTCGTCGTCGTGCTCCCAGGCGTGCAGGCGCCAGCCGGGGGCGGCGCCGCCGTCCCTGGCCTCGACCAGGCCGACCAGCAGGGCCTGGCCCCAGGCCCGGGCCGCGGCGCCCACCGTCATGGCGAGTGCCCGGCCGGCGGCGCGGGCGTCCTCGGGGAGCAGTTCGCCGCGCTTGTCGACCTCGGAGAGTTCGCCGGCCCAGCGGGCGATCCGGACGGCGTCGACGAGCATCCGACGGGCCAGCGGAGCGAGCTCGGCGGGGGCCGGGAAGCCCTCCGGTACGGGGACCCGGCCTCGGCCGGGAGCGGGTGCGGGGCCTCGTCGGCGGGGTACGCCGGGAGCGCCCGGCCTGATGCCGGCGGGGCGGTGGGCCGTTCCGGGGAGACGGGTCACCGTCGCACCGGTACCGATCGTCGGCGGGAGCGGGGCATCACGGTCGCGCGGGTTCCGAGACGTCACGTCGAGCAGTCTTCCCCTTGTACCGGCCTTCTGTCACATCCGGTTGGCCACGGACTCCGGAAGGGCGGTCGCGGCGGGTCGACAAGATCGGGCAACAGAGGCCAAACCGCCTGGCCGGATCTGCATGACGCGAACACGCCAGGTCAGAGCGGTCGGCCGGCCGGGCCGGAGGGAGCTGCCGGACGGCCGGCCGGAGCCGTCGTCAGAGCAACGGCGTGAGCCAGCGGCGCAACAGCTCTTCATAGCGGTCGGGGTCGGCGTTCCAGAGGGCGGCGTGGTCGGCGCCGGGGAAGGCCTGGAGGCTGACCAGGTCGAAGCGGCGGTCGGCGAGCCGGGCGGCGGCCCGCCAGGGCGCCACCGGGTCGTCGGGGCTGTGCAGCACCATGGTGGGCACCCGCAGGTCGGTGCCCTCGGCGAGCCGCGCGAAGTCGGCCAGGTCCACCCCGGTCCGGCCCTCGGCGGCGAGCACGCCCGGCCCGGCGGCCGTACGGCCGAACCCGGCCCGGGTGGCGCCCCGGCGGGCGAAGACCGGCCGGTCGAGCACCGGGGAGTCCAGTACCAGGCCGCTGATCGCCGAGGTCCAGGCGGACCGGGCGGCGGTCTGCAGCACCATCGTGGCGCCGAGCGACCAGCCGTGTAGGACGACCCGGCCGGCGCCGCTGTCCAGGGCCAGCCGCACTGCCGCCTCGACGTCCCGCCACTCGGTCTCGCCGAAGTCGTCGAGGCCGTCCGGCGCGGCCGGCGCGCCCCGGTCTCCCCGGTAGGTGACGGCGAGGGCGGGCAGACCGAGACGGTGCAGCACGGGCAACACCGGGAGCGTCTGCTGCCGGTCGGCGCCCGGGCCGTGCACCAGGATCACCCAGGTGCCGCGTTTGCCGTCGAGCCGCCAGGCGGGCAGGGCGCCCAGCTCACCCTCGGCGGCGGTCTCGACGTAGGGCAGGCCGAGCGCGCCGGTCGGGTCGCCGAGGTGGACCCGGGGGGTGAAGCGGACCTCGGTGCCGGGTGTCAGGGCGCCCCGGTCGGCGCGGACCAGTCGGCGGGTGACGCCCTGTTCGTCGGCGTGCAGGATCTCGTCGACCACCGCGTGGCCGCCCTCGTCCCACTCGACGGCCCAGCGGCCGGGGCGGGTGCTCTCCGGGCTGCGGGTGAAGGTGGCCCGCCCGACGGCCAGGCTCCGCACCGTGACGGGGCCCGCCTGCGGCCGGGAAACGGCCGCCGGGTGGAGCATCCGCTGGACGGCCCTGCGCCCGGCCAGCAGTACGGCGGCCCCGGTGCCGACGGCGGCGGCCGCCACGGCGGCCGCGGTTCCCCAACGCATATCGCTCCCCGCTCTGTTGATCGCGGACTGGGCACCCACCAGTCCACTCGCGGGACCGGACCGGGGCCACCGGGCATGGGCCGACCGGGTGTCACGCCGGACGGGACAGCGGGGGCCGCGGCCTCCACCTGCGGCCGGGCGATCGCGCCCTCTCCGCACCCCCGCGACACCGACCCGCGGAGGCGGCGCGCGGGCGGGCCGTGTGACCAACCCCTCCGTGACCTTGGTTGACTCCCGGTTCGGCCGCGTGATGGGATCCTTCAGCCAAACGGAGGCATGCAGAGGAAGCCGGTGCGAGTCCGGCGCGGTCCCGCCACTGTCACCGGGGAGCACGCTCGGATCAATTCCCTCCTTGCCCGCCAACAGGCAGGAGGGGCCCATCGGCGGGCCGTCAGAAGCCGCTGGAGGCTCCGGGGGTGTGTCGGACCCGGAAGCCAGGAGACTCTCGCCGCCGGTACGTCGATCCAGGGCGCGGACCCTGAGTGAGGACACGCACGCGATGCAGGCTGCCCCGACCACCCGCCCCCTCTGCCGCCCTTCGCCGTGCGCCCGCTGACCCGCGCGGCCGCCTTCGCGCTGGGCGCCGTCGCGGGACATCTCGCCGACGCCCGCTTCGCCGATCCCCGGCGCGGCCACCCGGTGGCCGCCTTCGGCAGCGCGGCGGGCCGGCTGGAGAAGACGCTCTGGCGCGACGACCGCGCCGCCGGCACCGCCTACACCGCGCTCTGCGTGGGCACCGTCGCGGCCGGGGCGGTGGCCGCCGAACGCGCCCTGGGCCGGCGGCCGCTCGGCCGCGCCGCGCTGACCGCCGCCGCGACCTGGACGGTGCTCGGCGGCACCTCGCTCACCCGGGAGGCCAGGACCATCGGCCGCTCGCTCGCCGCGGGCGATCTGACGGCGGCCCGGGAACGGCTGCCGCATCTGTGCGGGCGCGACCCGAGCGCGCTGGACGAACAGCAGATCGCCCGCGCGGTGGTCGAGTCGGTCGCCGAGAACACCGCCGACGCCGTGGTGAACGCCCTGGTCTGGGGCGCGCTCGCGGGCACGCCCGGGCTGCTGGCGTTCCGCGCCGTCAACACGCTGGACGCGATGGTCGGCCACCGCTCGCCGCGCTACGCCCGGTTCGGCTGGGCCTCGGCCCGGCTGGACGACGTAGCGGGCTGGCCGGGCGCCCGGCTGACCGCGCTGCTCACCGTGGCCGCCGCGCCCGAACCCCGGACGGCCTGGCGGATCTGGCGCCGGGACGGCTCCGCGCACCCGAGCCCCAACGCGGGCCAGGCCGAGTCCGCGTTCGCGGGCGCGGTCGGCGTGCGGCTGGGCGGCACCCTCGCGTACGGGGAGCGGGTGGAGCACCGGCCGGTGCTGGGCGGCGAGCTGCGGCCGGTGACGGTGGACGACATCGAGCGGGCCTGCCGGCTCTCCCGCCGGGTGGGCCTGCTGGCCCTGGGCACGGCCGTCGCCGGGCACGCGGCGGTCCGGGCCGCCACAGGAAGCCGGACCGTCCTGGGACGGAAGAAGAGGAGGAGCGCATGAGCAACGCACTGCTGGTCGCCGGGACGACCTCGGACGCCGGCAAGACCGTGGTCACCGCGGGCATCTGCCGCTGGCTGGCCCGGCAGGGTGTCCGGGTGGCGCCGTTCAAGGCGCAGAACATGTCGCTGAACTCCTTCGTCACCGCCGGCGGCGCCGAGATCGGCCGCGCCCAGGCGATGCAGGCGCAGGCGGCCCGGGTGGAGCCCGAGGCGGCGATGAACCCGGTGCTGCTCAAGCCGGGCGCGGACGGCCGCAGCCAGGTCGTGCTGCTCGGCCGCCCGGTCGCCGAGGTGGGCGCGCTGGACTACCGCGAGCGCAAGCCGGTGCTGCTGGAGCGGGCCCTGGAGTGCCTGGCGGACCTGCGCAGCCGCTACGACGTGGTGGTCTGCGAGGGGGCCGGGTCGCCCGCCGAGATCAATCTGCGCGACCGGGACATCGCCAACATGGGTCTGGCCACCGCCGCCGGGCTGCCGGTGGTGGTGGTCGGGGACATCGACCGCGGCGGGGTGTTCGCCGCCATGTACGGGACGCTGGCGCTGCTGTCCGCCGAGGACCAGCGCCATGTGACGGGCTGGTTCGTCAACAAGTTCCGGGGCGACGCCCGGCTGCTGGCGCCCGGGCTGGAGATGCTGGACCGGCTGACCGGCCGCCCGGTGCTCGGCACCCTGCCGATGCTGCCCGGGCTCTGGCTGGACGCCGAGGACTCGCTGGACCTGTCCACCGTGGTGGACCGCGCCGAGGGCCGCGGGCCGGTCGGCGCGGACGTGCTGCGGGTGGCCGTGGTGCGCTTCCCGAGGCTGTCCAACTTCACCGACGTGGACGCGCTGGCGCAGGAGCCCGGGGTGCTGGTCCGCTGGGCCACCCGGCCCGAGGAGCTGGCCGACGCCGACCTGGTGATCCTGCCCGGCACCCGGGCCACCGTCGCCGACCTGGCCTGGCTGCGCGAACGTGGTCTGGAGCCGGCCCTGAAGGCACGGGCCGCCGCCGGGCGGCCGGTTCTCGGTGTCTGCGGCGGCTACCAGATGCTGGCGCGCGGCATCGTGGACGAGGTCGAGTCCGGGGCCGGCGAGGTGGCCGGGCTCGGGCTGCTGCCGACGCGTGTCCGGTTCGGGGCCGCGAAGGTGCTCGGCCGTCCGGTCGGCGAGGCGTACGGGCAGCGGGTCGAGGGGTACGAGATCCATCACGGTGTGGTGGCCGTCGAGGGGGGAGACCCCTTCTTCTCCGACGGCCGGGGCCGCGCTCTGGACGGCTGCCGGGTGGGCGCGGTCTGGGGCACGACCTGGCACGGCGCACTGGAGAACGACGGGTTCCGTCGCGAACTGCTGTGCGAGACCGCCGAGTTGGCCGGCCGGGCGTTCGCTCCCGCGCCGGACACCTCGTTCGCCGCGGCGCGCGAGGCCCGGCTGGACCGGCTGGGGGACCTGATCGAGGAGCACGCGGACACCGACGCGCTGTGGAAGCTGATCGAGGGCGGGGTGCCGGCCGCGGGGTCGCTGCCGTTCCTGCCGCCCGGAGCGCCTGAGGAGGCCGACAAGGCATGAGTGACGTCCGCTACCCCTTCACCGCGATCGTCGGTATGGCCGACCTGCGGCTCGGACTGCTGCTCAACGCGGTCTCCCCGGCCGTCGGCGGCGTGCTGGTGCGCGGCGAGAAGGGCACCGCCAAGTCGACCATGGTGCGCGCGCTGGCCGGCCTGCTGCCGTCCATCGCCACCGTCGACGGCTGCCGCTTCGCCTGCGACCCGGCCGCGCCCGACCCGCAGTGCCCGGACGGCGCGCACGCCGGCGCCACGGCCTCCGGCCGTCCGGCCCAGCTGGTCGAGCTGCCGGTCGGCGTCTCCGAGGACCGGATCGTCGGCTCGCTGGACCTCGAACGGGCGCTCGCCGAGGGCGTCAAGGCGTACGAGCCGGGGCTGCTGGCGCGGGCGCACCGGGGCGTGCTCTACATCGACGAGGTCAACCTGCTCCAGGACCACGTGGTGGACCTGCTGCTGGACGCCGCCGCGATGGGCCGCTCCTACGTGGAGCGCGAGGGCGTCTCGGTGCGGCACGCGGCCCGGTTCCTGCTGGTCGGCACGATGAACCCGGAGGAGGGCGAGCTGCGCCCGCAGCTGCTCGACCGGTTCGGCCTGACCGTGGAGATCGCCGCCACCCGCGACCCGGCGGAGCGCGCCGAGGTGGTCCGCCGCCGCCTGGCGTACGACGCCGACCCGGCCGGGTTCGCCGCCCGGTTCGCCGAGGACGAGCGGGCGCTCGCCGAACGGATCACCACCGCACGGGAGTTGCTGCCCAAGGTCGAACTGGCCGATGTGGCGCTGCGTCAGATCACCGCCGTCTGCGCGGCGTTCGAGGTGGACGGGCTGCGGGCGGACATCGTGATGGCCCGTACCGCCGTCGCGCTGGCCGCCTGGGCGGGCCGGACGGAGGTGCTGGAGGAGGACGTCCGCAAGGCCGCCCGGCTGGCCCTGCCGCACCGCCGCCGGCGCAACCCGTTCGACGCGCCCGGCCTGGACGAGGAGCAGCTCGACCGGACCCTGGAGGAGCACGCCGACCCGGAGCCCGAGCCCGCGTCGCAGCCGGAGGACGGGCCCGAGGGCGGCCCCGAGGGCGACGGACCCGACCCGGACGGCGGTCCGGACGGGGGCGGCCCCGACGGCGGTGGCGGCGCACCCGAGCCGACCGGGCCGACCGGCCCGGACGCACCCGGCGCCGAGGCCCCCGCCCCCGAACCCGGACCGGCCCCGGAGCAGACGCCCGAGCAGGCGCCCGTGCCCGCACAGCACCCCGCCCCCGCGCGCGAGTCCGCGCCGGTGGCCGCCGGGGAGCCGTACCGGACCAGGCTGTTCAAGGTGGACGGCACCGGGCGCGGGGCCCAGGGCCGCCGCTCCCCCGCCGAGACCGACGGCGGCCACACCATCCGCGCCCGGCGCCCGCAGGGGCGGCTGGCCCGGCTGCACCTGAGCGCCACCCTGCAGGCCGCCGCGCCGCACCAGGCGGCGCGCGGGCGGGCGTCCCGCGCGCTGGTTCTGCACAAGGACGACTTCCGCGAACAGGTCCGCCAGGGCCGGGAGTCCAACCTGGTGCTGTTCCTGGTGGACGCCTCCGGCTCGATGGCGGCCCGGCAGCGGATGACCGCCGTCAAGGGCGCCGTGCTCTCGCTGCTGATGGACGCCTACCAGCGGCGCGACAAGATCGGCATGATCACCTTCCGGGGCGCGTCCGCCGAGCTGGCGCTGCCCCCCACCTCCTCGGTCGAGGTCGGCGCCGCCCGGCTGGAGTCGCTGCCCACCGGCGGACGCACCCCGCTGGCGGCCGGGCTGCTGCGCGCGCACGAGGTGCTGCGGGTGGAGCGGATGCGCGACCCCGACCGCCGTCCGCTGCTGGTCGTGGTGACCGACGGCCGTGCCACCGGCGCCCGGGACGCCGTCGCGCAGTCCCACCGCGCGGCCGCCCTGTTCGCCGCCCAGGGCGTGGCGAGCGTGGTGCTGGACTGCGAGACCGGCCCCGTCCGGCTCGGCCTCGCCCGGACGCTGGCCGCCCGGCTCGGCGCCTCCGCCGTTACCTTGGACGAGCTGCGGGCCGAAGGCGTGGCCTCGCTCGTCCGCGACAACCGTGCAACCACGATGCGAAAGGCGGCCTGAACCCCATGCCCAAGGGAGTGCCCGAGAACGTCCCCGACGACGGCCTGACGACCCGTCAGCGCCGTACGCTGCCGATCACCGCCGTGCACACCGGCCCCGGCAAGGGCAAGTCCACGGCCGCGTTCGGCATGGCGCTGCGGGCCTGGAACCAGGGCTGGCCGGTCGGGGTGTTCCAGTTCGTCAAGTCCGCCAAGTGGAAGGTCGGCGAGGAGAACGCGCTGCGCGTCCTCGGCGCCTCCGGCGAGGGCGGCACGGTGGCCTGGCACAAGATGGGCGAGGGCTGGTCCTGGGTGCAGCGCTCCGCCGAGATGGAGATGGACAGCGAGGCGGCGGCCAAGGAGGGCTGGGAGCAGGTCAAGCGCGACCTGGCCGCCGAGACCTACCGCTTCTACGTGCTGGACGAGTTCACCTACCCGATGCACTGGGGCTGGATCGACGTGGACGAGGTGCTGACGGTGCTGAGGGACCGCCCGGGCAGCCAGCACGTGGTCATCACCGGCCGGTACGCGCCCGAGGCGCTGACCGAAGTCGCCGACCTGGTCACCGAGATGACCAAGGTCAAGCACCCCATGGACGCCGGCCGCAAGGGCCAGCGCGGTATCGAGTGGTAGTCGCAGGTACGTGAACATTCCCCGTCTCGTCGTCGCCGCGCCGTCCTCCGGCTCGGGCAAGACCACCGTCGCCACCGGCCTGATCGCGGCGCTCGCCGCCCGTGGGCTGGCGGTCTCGCCGCACAAGGTGGGCCCGGACTACATCGACCCGGGCTACCACGGCCTGGCCGCCGGCCGCCCGGGCCGCAACCTGGACGCCTTCATGTGCGGGCCGGAGCGGATCGCGCCGCTCTTCCTGCACGGCGCGGCCGGGGCGGACGTGGCGGTGGTCGAGGGCGTGATGGGGCTCTTCGACGGGGCCTCCGGGCGCGGGGAGCTGGCGTCCACCGCGCACGTCGCCAAGCTGCTGCGGGCGCCCGTGGTGCTGGTGGTCGACGCCTCCTCGCAGTCCCGCTCGGTGGCCGCGCTGGTGCACGGCTTCGCCTCCTGGGACCCGGAGGTCCGCCTCGCCGGGGTGATCCTCAACCGGGTCGCCTCCGACCGGCACGAGCACCTGCTGCGCGAGGCCCTGGAGGAGGGCTCCGGCGTGCCCGTGCTGGGCGCGGTGCGCCGCTCGGCGGCGGTCGCCACGCCGTCCCGCCACCTCGGCCTGATCCCGGCCGTGGAGCGCTCGGCCGAGGCCCTGCGGGCCGTCGCGGACATGGGCGAACTGATCGGCCGGTCGGTCGATCTGGACGCGGTGCTGGCACTGGCCCGGACCGCTCCCCCGCTGGACGACGCGCCGTGGGACCCGGCCGCCGAGGTGGCGCCGGTGCCCGGCACGCCCCGGATCGCGGTGGCCGGTGGCGCCGCGTTCTCCTTCTCGTACGCCGAGAACGCCGAACTGCTGACCGCCGCCGGCGCCGAGGTGGTGCCGTTCGACCCGCTGCACGCCGACGCGCTGCCCGAGGGCACGGCGGGGCTGGTGATCGGCGGCGGCTTCCCCGAGCTGTACGTCCGCGAGCTGAGCGGCAACACCACGCTGCGCGGGGCGATCGCCGCGTTCGCCGCCTCGGGTGCGCCGATCGCCGCCGAGTGCGCCGGACTGCTGTACCTGGGACGGGAGCTGGACGGCCTGCCGATGTGCGGCGTGCTGGACACCGCGGCCCGGATGACCGAGCGGCTCACCCTCGGCTACCGGGAGGCGGTGGCGCTGCACGACTCGCCGCTCGGCCCGGCCGGCACCCGGGTACGGGGGCACGAGTTCCACCGCACGGTCTGCGAGCCCGGCGCGGGCGAGCGGCCGGCCTGGGGCTGGCGGCTGCCGGCCGGCCCGCGCACCGAGGGCTTCGCGGGCCCGGGTACGGGGGCGGGCCAGGTGCACGCCTCCTACCTGCACCTGCACTGGGCCGGATCGCCACAGCTGGCCGCCTCGTTCACGGCGGCGGCCGCCGCGCACCGGGCGGGCTGAACCCCGCCGGGGCGGGCGGGCCGGATCCCGGCCGCCCCTCAGCCGGTGGCGCGGACGTAGATGTCGGCGGCGCCCGGCAGGCCTCCGGGGACGGTGGCGACGTAGATCCGGCGGCCGGTGGTCGGGCGGGCGTCCGGGGGTGCCGGGGTGGGGGTCGGGGCGGGAGTCGCGGTCGGAGCCGGGACGGGCTCGGGCTCGGGCGTGGCCGGGGCGGGGGTCTCCGTCGCCCCGCACGGCTCCGTCTCCTCGTCCCCGCTCCCGTCGCCGTCCTCGCCCGCGCACTCACTCGGGCCCGCGCCCTCGGCCTGGAGGCCGGGCGGGGCCGGGGAGACGACGGGCCCGGTGTCGGACGCGCTGCCGGGCGCGGCCGCCGGTACCGCCGCCGTGGGCGCCGGGTCCGGCGGGGCGTCGGGGGCGGACGACGGCAGGTCGGTCCGCGGCTCCGGCAGTTCCGGCGCCTCGGCCGGTTCGTCGCCGCCGAGGGCCTCCGCCAGGTCGGGCGGCAGCGGCGCGCTGGGGCCGGGGGCGGGCAGGTCGTAGGTCCGCAGGAAGTCGCCGACCCCGACGTTCCGGCCGCCGCCGAGCCGGTAGTGCAGATAGGCCACCGGAACGCCGTCCGCGGTGCGCGTGTACACCGCCCCGACGGGCACGTAGTACGGCCCCGCGCCCGGGTGCTGGGACGGATGCAGACCGGCCAGCAGTTCGGCGCGGTCGCGGTCGGTCTCGGGCGTCTCCCGGCCGAGCGTCAGCGCGTTGACGCCCCGGACCATCAGCGCCGCCGCGACCGCCACGCAGAGCACCAGCCCCACCGCGACCGTGCGCCGCAGCACCGGGCGCCCGTGCAGCGCCGGCCAGGAGTCGCTGGGCATCCGCTCGCCCGGCGCCCCTCCCGACAGCCCGCCCGTGCGCGCTCCGCCCGGCCGTTCCGCTTCCTTCACCGCTCCCGATCCCCCGCCCTGTCGGCACGCCCGAGGCACTCACCGTGCCGTCGGCCCGGCCGCCATGTTCTCGCATCGCTCTCGCAGTGCTCGACGTGGACCGGCCGCTCGAAGTTCCGGGTCGTACCGATCGGCCCGGTCAGCCGGGGTAGGCCGGAGCCACCGCCGCTTCGAGCACCCGCCGGGACTGCCCGGTTCCGTCCGCCGGAACGGTCCACAGATCCGCCCCGAAGTCGCCGGGAAGCGCGTAGAGCAGGGTCGAGGCGTCCGACCAGACCGCCTGGTCGTCGATGCTGCGCTGCTCGGCGGTGGCGGTCTCGGTCATGGTGGCGAGGTCGAGCACGTAGAGCCGCCAGGGCGCGTCCTCGGGCAGGCCGGGGACGCGCCGCTTGTACGCGATCCGGGTGCCGTCCGGGGAGAGCGAGGGGCACTCGACGTTCTGGTGGAGGGTGGTGAGGCGGCGGGCGGCGAGGTCGCCGCGGACGAGGTAGGTCTGGCCGCCGGTGGCCAGGGTGGCGTAGAAGAGGTCGTCGTCGGCGAAGGTGACCCCCCAGATGTTGACGTCGTGCGCCTGGTACGGGTGGCCGTCCTTGATCACGTCGAAGGTCTCCAGGTTGTCCCGGAGGTTCCCGTCGCGGACGTCGACGATCGAGGTCCGGGTGGAGAAGTCGGTACCCGCGTAGGAGTCCCCGCTGACGAAGACCGTCCAGGCGGCGAGGTGGCCGGAGGGTGAGACCCGGGAACGGGTCGGGATGCCGGCGGCCGGGAAGGAGCGGAGTTCGCGCAGGTGGTCGTCGAGCAGGACGGCCCGGTAGCTGTCCTGCAGCGTCCCGCGCTCGGCCTGGAGGCAGACGCCCGTCCCGGCCGCCGCGTAGAAGCGCAGGCACTGGACGCCGGAGGCGGTGCGCGGGCCGTCGGGGTGGTCGGCGGGGACGGTGGCGAGCTCGTCGCGGTGCGGCCCCCAGGCGAGGTTGCGGAACACCAGCTGCCGTCCGTCGGAGGGTCGGCCGAGCGAGACCGGGCCGGTGGTGACGACCGGCCCGCCGGGCTGCGCCTGGTCCCGGCGGGCCGAGCGGTCGGCGGCGTACAGCACGGCGCCGGTGCCGACCGCGCCGAGCAGCAGGACGGCCACCAGCAGGATCAGCACCCTGGTACGGCCGGGGAGTCGGGTCATGAGAGCACCTCGGAGTCGGATCCGGCGCCGGGCCGGGCGTCACGGAGCACGAAGGCCGCCCCGAGCACGCACCCGGCCAGCGCGACCGCCGACCAGGCCAGCGCGGCGGTGCCGCCCACCGCGCTCCACAGGGCACCGAACACCAGCGAGCAGGCGAACCGGGCGAGCGCCTGCCCGGTGCCGACCAGGGCGAGCCCGGCGCCACGCTGTTCGGCCGGCACCGCGTCGGCCGCGGCGGCGGCGAGCACACCGTCGGTCGCCGCGTAGAACGCGCCGTGCAGCACCAGCACGCCGAGCACCGCGGGCAGCCCGTCCAGCGGCGAGAGCAGCAGCCCGTACGCGAGCAGCAGGAGGCCGTGCCCGGCCAGGAAGAGCCGGCGGCGGCCGATCCGGTCGGCGAGCGCCCCGAGCGGGACGGCGAGCAGCAGGAAGGCGGCGGCCGTGCCGAGCGGCAGCAGCGGGAAGAGGTCGGTGGCGAGGCCTAGCCTGCGCTGCACCAGCAGATAGAGGAAGGAGTCACTGACGGTGGTCAGCCCGAGCAGCACCGCGCAGAGCGCCAGCCGGCGCAGCGCGGGCCTCCGCAGCAGGGCGAGGCCTTCACGCAGCGAGGGAGCGGTAGTTGACGCTGCGTCAGCCTGCTGCCGATTCGGCACGAACAGCAGCAGGACCAGCACCCCGAGCACCGCCACACAGGCACTGACCGCGAACACCGCGTCGTAGCCGTGCCGTTCGCCGCCGTCGGCGAGCAGCGGGCCGCCGGCGAGGCGCAGCACCAGGAACGCGGTGAGCGGTCCGAGCAGCGCGCCCGCCGTGTCCATCGCCCGGTGGACGCCGAACGCCCGCCCCCGGTGCTCGGGTTGGGTCGCCAGCGAGATCATCGCGTCCCGGGGCGCGGTGCGCAGACCCTTGCCGGTGCGGTCGACGGCGAGCACGGCACCGATCAGCGGCACGGTGTGGACGAGCAGCAGCAGCGGTTTGCAGAGCGCCGACAGGCCGTAGCCGACCGCCGCGACCGCCTTGTGCCGGGCCGCGCCGTCCGCGCCGCGCCGGTCGGCGAGATGGCCGCCGGCCAGCCGGACCAGCGCGCTGAACCCGTTCTGGATGCCGTCCAGCAGGCCGAAGCCGAGCGGGGAGAGGCCGAGCCCGGTGAGCAGGTAGAGCGGCAGGACGGCGCTGACCATCTCGGAGGAGACGTCGGTGACCAGGCTGACGGTGCCCAGGACCAGCACGGTGCCGGGCACGGCGGCGGCCCCCCTCCGCCCCGGCCGGTCGGCCGGGGCGGAGGGGGCCTTGGAACTGCGGGATTCCGCGACGTACACGGGCGTCAGTTCCAGATGCCGGTGATGGTGGCGGCGGAGGCGGCGTTGCCCGCGTGGCTGCTCAGCCCGACGAGGTCCTCCAGGGTGCGCAGCACGTTGTAGTGGTTGTAGGTGGTGGCGGTGGTGCTGCCGGGCGTGACGTGCGCGCCGTAGAAGAGGGTCGGGATGCGGTTGCCGGAGAGCTTGTTGTCCTCGTCGAAGGTGAGCACGAGGAGGCTGTTGTGGCTCTGGGCCCAGGCCGCGTACGCGCCGAGCTTGTTCTTGACCCAGGTGTCGCCGGTGGAGACCGAGCAGTCGTGCATGTCGTTGCAGAGGTCGGGCACGACGAAGGAGACCTTCGGCAGCGTGGTGTAGTCGGCCGGGAACTGCGCGAAGGTGTACGCGCTGCTGGTCGGCACGTTGTTGAAGCCGAACCACGGGTTGTGCTTCTGGGCGTAGTTGCCGCTGCTGCAGGTGGTCGAACCCTGGCTCGGCAGGCCCTCGTTGTAGCTGGCCCAGGTCTGGCCGGCGGCGATCAGCTCGGAGCCCAGGTTGGGGGCGGAGAGCGAGCCGACCGGCACGCAGCTGTCGTCCGTACGGCCCTGGGTGGCGCCGGAGAACAGCATGTAGTAGTTGGGCTCGCTGGGGTGGGTGAGCCCGTAGGACTGGGTGAGGGTGGCCCCGCCCGCCTTGAGGGTGCCGTTGATGTACGGCGCGCTGGAGCTGCCGACGACCTGCGAGTAGGCGTGGTTCTCCAGGACGACGACCACCACGTGGTCGGGCGCGGGCAGGGTGGCGGCCTGCGCGGTGCTGCCGGTGGCCGCCCAGAGGCCGAGCGAGCCGGCGACCAGGCCGAGGCCGGCCACGAGGGCGGTGAGCGTGCGGCGGGGGGCCGCCTCGGCGGTTCCTTCGGTGGCTCGTTCGGCGGTCTCTTCGGTGGTCTTCTCGGTGGCGCGGAATCGTGCGAAGGGCATGGTGGTGTCGTCCTCCGTGCGTCGGGACTTCCGGGTTCGGGATTTCCGGGGTTGGAGCGCCGCAAACAGTAGGAGCGCGGCGGTGTCGTGTACCGCACAAGGAAGGTGAAGAACAGACGAACACGGCGATGCCGTCCGCGGTGGCTGTCACAGCCGTCCCGATTGACCCGTCCGTCGCCGCCGTGGTGGGATTCCACGGGCGCCGCCTCCTCTGCGCGGCTTTGTCCCGGGGCCTCGCGGGGCCTCTCGCGGGGCGTCCCGCGAAGCCCGTCAAGCCCGTCAAGCCCGTCGCGCTAGGGAGCGGAACGTGATCGGTCTGGTCGCCGTGACCGCGGCGGGCCGCCCGCTCGCCGAGGAGCTGCACGCGGCCTGGCCGGACGGCAGCGTGGTCGTCCCGGCCGGGCGCGACGCGGACGGGGACCCTCGGGAGATCCTTGACCTCGCGCTGGGCGGCTGCCGGAGACTGGTCTGCTTCGCGCCCGTCGGTCTCGTCGTGCGACTGCTCCTCGACGCGGCCCCCGGCCTGTCGGAGCGGCCCGCCGTGGTCTGCGTCGATCTCGAACGCCGCTTCACCGTCTCGCTGACCGGGGGTCCCGGGGGAGCGGGCGGAGGCGCTGACGGGGGTGCGGCGGCCGACGGGGGCGCGGGCAGCGACGGGGGCGCCGACGAGCTGGCCGGGGAGGTGGCGGCCGTCCTCGGCATCTGGCCGGTGGTCACCGACGGGCCCGCGGCCGACCCGCTCGCCGACGCGACGGAAGCACCCGGCCGCCCCACCGCGCTCCCGGCCCGCCCCGGCGGCCTGCCGCCCCTCCCGCGCCGCAGAGACCTGGTCATCGGGATCGGCGCCCGCCAGGCGACCGAACCCCCGGAGGTGGCCCGGCTCATCCGCCGGACGCTGCTGGAGGCCGGACTGTCCAGCCGCTCCGTCGCCCGGCTCGCGACCCTGGACGGCAAGGGCGACCACCCCGCCGTCCGCTGGGCCTCCGCCCGGATGGGCCTGCCGGTGGACGAGCACCCGGCCGACACGCTCGCGGCCGTCGCGGTGCCGAACCCGTCCGCCGCCGTCGGCAGCGCGGTCGGCACCATGAGCGTGGCGGAGGCCGCCGCGCTGGCGAGTGCGCCGGGTGGCGAGCTCGTCGTCGCCAAACGCAAGTCGGCGACGGCGACGGTCGCGGTGGCCCGCGCCGCGGTGCGCGGCCGGCTCGCCGTCGTCGGCCTGGGCCCCGGGGAGCACGACCTGCTCGTCCCCCGTGCCCTGGCGGAGCTGCGGCGCGCGACGGTGGTGGTCGGCGAACCCGGCGCGGTCGAGCGGATCGCCGGACTGCTGCGGCCGGGAACACGGCGGTCCGCCGTCCCGGACGGCTGTGCGGAGCTCGCCGTCGCACTCGCCTCGCAGCGGCAGGCCGTCGCCCTGGTCGCGCTCGGGGACGGCGCCTCGTACGCGCCGCCGCCCGGGCCGTACGAGCTGCACCGCGTCCCCGGTCTGCCCCTTCCGCCCCCTCCCCCCGTTCCCCCCGTAGGAGACCTCTCATGACCACCGCTGGGCCCGACCTCCGCCACCACGGCGACGCCGAGGTGCGCGCCGACGGGCTCGGTCTGGTCGACCTCGCCGTCAACGTCCGGACCGGCACGCCCCCGTCGTGGCTGCGCGAGCACCTCGCGGCGACCCTCGGAGGTCTCGCCGCCTACCCCGACCAGACCGCCGCCCGGGCCGCCGTCGCCGCCCGGCACGGCCGGCCGGTGGAGGAGGTGCTGCTGACCTCGGGCGCGGCGGAGGCGTTCGTGCTGCTGGCCCGCGTCCTGGCGGCACGTCATATCGTCGTGGTGCACCCGCAGTTCACCGAGCCCGAGGCGGCGCTGCGGGACGCCGGGCACGAGGTGGACCGGGTGCTGCTCGCCCCCTCGGACGGCTTCCGGCTGGGATCCGTGCCTCCCACCGCGGACCTGGTCGTGCTCGGCAACCCGACCAACCCGACCTCCGTCCTGCACCCGGCCGCCGCCGTCGCCGCCCTCGCCCGGCCCGGCCGGACCCTGGTGGTGGACGAGGCGTTCATGGACACCGTGCCCGGCGAGCGCGAATCCCTCGCCGCCGTCCGGGACCTGCCCGGCCAGGTGGTCGTCCTGCGCAGCCTCACCAAGACCTGGGGCCTGGCCGGCCTGCGGATCGGCTACGCCCTCGGCCCGGCGCCGCTGATCGCCGCCCTCGGCGCCGCCCAGCCGCTCTGGCCGGTCTCCACCCCCGCCCTGGCCGCCGCCGAGGTGTGCAGTGCCCCCGCCGCCCTCGCCGAGGCCGAGCGGGCCGCCGCCGAACTGGGCGTCCACCGGGACCACCTGCTGAAGGGGCTCGCCGCGTTCCCGTCCGTCCGGGTGCACGGCGAGCCGGCCGCCTCCTTCGTGCTGATCCGGCTGCCCGGCGCGGCCGTCGTCCGCGAGCGCCTGCGGGACGCCGGCTTCGCCGTCCGCAGGGGCGACACCTTCCCCGGCCTCGGCCCGGACTGGCTGCGCATCGCCGTCCGGGACGAGGAGACGACCGACCGGTTCCTCACCGCCCTGGCCGGCGTCCTCAGCACAGACTGACCGCGCCCCCACCGCCACCCGCCCGGCGGCCACCACTCGCGCACAGACACCGGCGCGGGGCATCGGCGCCATGCCCTCCGGCGGCACCAGCCGGTTCCGCTCGGCGAGCACCCGCGGCGCGGCCGTGCTGCGCGGCAGCGGCCCGCGGGTGTCCCCCCACCCTCATACCGCCGCCCACTCCTTCAGCGTCGCGAAGTCGCCCTCCCGCAGGCCGAGTCTGGGATCGATGCGGAGGGTGAGGGCGCGGCCCGGGTGGTGGGCCGCTGTCCACGCGGTGTCCTGCGGCCCCAACTCGTCGTCCACCCAGGCGAACGGCCGCCCGGCCGCCCGGGCGACGAGGCATCTGGTCTTCCAGTGCAGCCCGTCCGGATCCTCCCGGTGCGGCTCCGGCCAGTCCACGAACGGCAGCTGCGGCAGCCCGAGCAGCGGTGCGATCCAGGCATTCGCCTCGTCCATCCAGGTGGTGGCCCAGACCAGCTCGTACGGCAGCGCGAGCAGCTCCGGCCCGTGCACCGGGTTGAGCCACAACCGCAACGGCCGCACGTACTCGGCGGGCCCGCGCGGGAACCGGGACACCCAGAAATCCGGCTTCACCCGGTGGGTGAGGTACCCCTCCGGCCGCTTGTGCGGCTTCGCGGCATACGGATTCAGCGGACCGTCGACGTCGAGGAGGAGCAGTGGTGGCGGCATGCCCCGCATCCTGACCCCGCCGCCCCGCCTCCGGCCACCCGTTTTCCGGCTGCCGCTTCGTCCGGTGGGCCTCCGGCCGGGCGACCGGTTCCTGCGGGCGGCCCGGTGCCGCGAGGTGGCCGGTGTTCCGGAGCGGCTCGAAGGTCCCGACCGCCGAGCGGTCGGGACCGAACGCACCGTTGGACCCTAGGAGTTCAGGTGGATTCCGATCGTCAGGAACGCCTGGACGAGGGGGACCTGGGGGACGGCCGGGGAGACGACCTGGGAGGCGTAGTGGACGATGACCAGGTCGAGTGCGGGGGAGATGAAGAGCCGCTGGCCGTGGATGCCGCTCGCCATGAAGGAGCCGTACGGGTCGTTGGGGATCCACCACAGGTCGTGGTAGGAGAGGGTGGCCGGCGCGTCGGGGGGTGCGGCGGGGAAGCGGACCCGGCGGGGACAGCCGTCCGGGACGCCCGACACGATGGTTGACGCGACGGCCTCGGGAATGACCTGGCGGTCGCCGACGGCGCCGCCGCAGCGGATCATCTCGCCGAGCCTGGCCACGTCGCGCGCGGTGGCGCTGAATCCGCCGCAGGCGGACTCGTTCCCCTCGGCGTCGAGGATGTAGTAGGCGTCCTCCTCGGCGCCGATCCGGGTCCAGATCGTGTCGGACAGGTGCGCCGAGGTGGTGGTGCCGGTGACGCGGCGCAGGACTTCGGCGAGGGCTTCGACGTTGCCGTTCTCGTAGCGGAAGCCGGTGCCGGGTTCGCCGGTCGCCCGGGCCGTCGCGAGGTGTTCGCGGATGGTGGCCGGTCCGCTGTAGCCGAAGGGCCGCAGCTGGGGTGCCAGGACGGCGAAGTAGCGCTGGGCCTCCAGCGCCTTGTCGTAGGGTCGCCCCGCGTAGCTCATCCGGGTGCCCATGTGGAGCAGGTGGTCGACCGTGGCGTCGCCGAAGGCGGTGCCGGCGAGTTCGGGGACGTACGTCGAGACCTCGGCGTCGCGGTCGAGCCGTCCTTCGTGGACGAGGACGGCCGCCAGCAGGCCCAGGTAGGACTTGGCGGCCGAGGCGTTGAAGTGGGGTACGTGGGGCTCGTAGCCGTGCAGGTACTGCTCGTGGACGACGCTGCCCCGGTGCAGGACGAGCAGGGCGTCGGTCTCGGCCTCGGCGAGCAGCCGCGCGAGTGTCAGCGTACGGCCCTGCGGCCCGGCGAAGGCGAGACCGTCGAGCGCGCCGGACGGTGCGCCGGGCAGGTCCCGGGCCGGGCCTCGGCCCCGCCAGACACCACGGCTGGGAACGGTCTCCCGGCCGGACGTCGTATGGCGGCGGGCCCAGGACGGGTCCGTGAATCCGCGGGCCCAGGAGAGGTCGGACAGTGGGGGCATGACGGGCATGCGGCAGCTCCGCTCTTCTCATGCGTGCCTTCCGGGCTCGTTACCGTACATCGTGTCTGGTAAATCGGCCAGGAACGGCAGGGTGCGGTGAGAGACGGAAGGGTGCGGTGAGATGAGCGGGCCCTACGGCACCAGGTCCAGGGCCCCCGGAGCATCCGAGGGCGCCAGCCCCGTGGCCCACACCCGCCCGTAGACGGACAGGTCGCGCAGGTGGGCGGTGATGTCGGCGGCGCTGTAGCCGGTGTCGCTCTCCACCCACCAGGCCAGCACGCCGATGAGCTCGCCGGTCCAGGCCCGCGCGACGAGGTCGAGCGGGATCCGCGGCGTCACTCCGAGCTGTGCGACCCGCTCACGGAACGCGGCCTCGGCGTGCGCACGGATGAGCTCGGTGAACTCGCGCAGCGCCCGCCCGTCGCCCTCCCCCCGCAGGATCACCTGGTAGACCGGCCGTTCCTGCGCGGCGTGCTCGAAGATGTACTTCACCGGCAGTCCGGTGAAGCCCTGGGCGTGCGCCTGCCGGACCGCCGGCAGGAGGCGCTCGCGGTCTTCGGCGAGGTCGCGGACGATGCCGACGAGCAGGTCCTCCTTGTCCCGGCAGTGCGCGTAGAAGGTGGCGCGGCCGACGTCCGCGCGCTCGGTGATCTCCTCGACCGTGATCGCCTGGAACCCCTTCTCCAGGGCGAGTTCCACCAGGGCTCGGCGCAACGCGGCGCGTGTCCGGCGAACGCGGCGGTCTCCCGCTGGCTTCATGTCCACATCGTTTCCTTCTGGTCCGGACCGTTGACCCGACCCTAACGCTGCCCTTAGGTTGCCGGACACCAAACTAGTTACCGAACAAAGAGTTCGGAATTTCTGTGGAGGTGCGATGAATCTCGGGCGATACGTGCGCCGGGCGGCCGGCCATCACCCCGACGCCGAAGCCGTGGTCTGCGGGCCTGTCCGGCTGACCTACGCGGAACTCGACGACCACAGCGACCGGCTCGCGACCGCGCTGCGCGAGCTGGGGCTGAACAGGGGTGACCGGGTCGCGACGCTCGCGGCCAATCGTGCCGAACTCGTCGTCACCGAAGTGGCGCTGTACAAGGCCGGACTGGCCCGCGCACCTGTCAACGCGCGCCTCGGCGACGCCGAAGTGGCCCATCTGCTCCGCGAGTCCGAAGCCCGGGTCCTGCTCACCGACGCCGGCCATCTGGACACGGCCCGCGCGGCGGTGCCCGGCACGGAGGTGAAGACCGTCCTCGGCTACGACGGTCCCGGCGATCTGGGCCCGGGCTACGCGGACACGCTGGCCGACGCCGCCGGTGGGGCCGTCGACGTCGACTGCGACGAGAGGGACATCGCCGTCCTGCACTTCACCTCCGGCTCCACGGGCCGGCTCAAGGCGGCGGTCCAGACGTACGGCAACCGGCTGGCGCTGATGCGCAAGTCGGTGATGAACGCGGACACCCGGATCGGCCCGGGAGAGCGGCAGATCCTCGCCGGCCCCGTGACCCACGCCTCCGGCATGCCGCTGATGGGCGTCTTCTTCGCCGGCGGCTGCGCGGTCGTCCTGCCGCGCTGGGACGCCGAGGAGTTCCTCGCCACCGTCCAGCGGGAGCGCGCCACCCACGCCTTCGTCGTACCGACCATGGTCAACACGGTGCTCGCGCTCCCGAACGCCCGCGACTACGACCTCTCCAGCCTGCGTCAGCTGATCTACGGCGCCGCGCCCATGTCACCGGCCCGCATCCGCGCCGCCTGGGACCTGTTCGGGCCCGTGCTCTCCCAGGGATACGGCTGCGGGGAGACCACCTCCGGGGTCCTGTTCCTCTCCACCGAGGACCATCGGCGGGCGATCGACGGCGAGGACGAGGAACTGCTCCTGTCCTGCGGGCGCCCGCTCGCCGAGGCCGACGTCCGGATCGTCGACGAGGCGGGCGCGCAGGTGCCCGACGGCGGGATCGGCGAGATCGCCGTCCGCGGCCCCGATGTCGTCCCCGGCTACCACAACGAGCCGGCGCTGACCGCCGAATCCTTCCGCGACGGCTGGTTCCTCACCGGAGACCTCGCCCGCCGCCGGTCCGACGGCTACGTCTTCATCGTCGACCGCAAGAAGGACATGATCATCTCCGGCGGGTTCAACATCTACGCCGTCGAGGTGGAATCCGTCCTTCACCAGCACCCGGACGTCTACGAGGCCGCCGTCGTCGGCGTCCCGGACGACCGGTGGGGCGAGGCCGTCAAGGCCGTGGTCGTCCCCCGCGCCGGCGCCGTGCTCACCGAGACGCAGCTCGTCGGGTTCTGTGCCGAACGGCTGGCCCGCATGAAGAAGCCCCGCTCCGTCGACTTCGTCGCGGCCCTGCCCCACAACCCCAACGGCAAGATCGACCGCCGCGCGATCCGCGAGCCGTACTGGGCGGGCGCCGAGCGCCGCGTCCACTGACCCTCCGAGCCCGCCTGACGCACCCCCAGGAACAGGAACCGCACCCATGCCCTACACCCTCGAACCCTCCTACGAGGACAACCCCCGCCTCCAGGACCTCGTCGTCCGGCTACGCGGCTACCTCGCCGACGAACTCATCCCCTACGAACGCGAGCACGGCATCACCCCCGAGAGCAGGCTCGACCGCGCCACCCTCGAACGCGTCTGGAAGCGCAGCGGCGAACTCGGCTTCTACGGCATCAGCCTGCCGCCCGAACTCGGCGGCCAGGGCCTGGGCTTCACCGAACTGTGCGCCCTGAAGGAGGAACTGACCGCCTCCGGAGCCGCCCTGTCGCACTCCGTCCTCGGAGACCTGGGCGGGCCGCTGCGGGTGGGCGCCATCGTGAAGTACGCCACCGAATACCAGCTGGAGCGCTACCTCCTGCCGGTGATCCGCGGCGAACGCGCCTGCTGCTTCTCCCTCACCGAGCAGGACGCCGGCTCCGACGTGCGGCGCATGACCACCACGGCCGTCCCCGACGGCGACAGCTACGTCCTCAACGGGCACAAGGTCTTCAGCTCCGCCGCCCCCTTCGCCGACTTCGCGATCGTCGTCGCCCGCATGGCCGGCACGGACGAGGCGTACAGCGCCTTCCTGGTCGACCTCGACAGCCCCGGCTGCCAGGTCCTCGACGGAGAAGTCCCCATGTCCGGCCAGCAGATGGAAGGAGACCTGCTCCTCGAGGACTGCCGCGTCCCGGCGGCCAACCTGCTCGGCGAGATCGGCCAGGGCCTGCGCATCGGCATCGGTCGCATCACCCTCAACCGGCTGCTCCACTGCCCCTCGCTGATCGGCGCCGCCCGGCGCGCCTGGGACCTCTCCGTGGCCCACTCCAAGAGCCGGGTCGCGTTCGGGCAACCGCTGCTCGCGCTCCAGGCCATCCAGCACAAGCTCGCCGAGATGGCCACCGACATCTACGCGGCCCGCTCCATGGTCACGGCCACCGCCGCCCGCGCCGACCTCGGCGCGAACATCGCGGTGGAGGCCAACATGTGCAAGCTGTTCACCTCCGAGGCGTGCTTCCGCGTCGCGGACCAGGCCGTCCAGATCCACGGCAAGGCCGGTCTGACCCGCGGTCACGAGGTCGAGCAGATCTTCCGCACCCTGCGGATGTTCCGGATCGTCACCGGAACCACCGAGATCCACAAGAACGCCATCGTCAAGGCACTTGTCTGACCGGGCACTCCCCACCCCGGGAAGCAGAGGCCGCCGGGCGTACACCCGTACGCCCGGCGGCCCCGACACACGCAAGCCCGCCTCCCCGGAACTCTGCCCCCTCACTGTCCGGGGCCGCCCGGCCCGACCACGGTGGCCCGTCGGCATCACGACCCCCTGCTCCACCCCCACCCGCAGGAGTCACCCATGGCACCCCACCCCACCGCTCCCCCGCTCGGCCGGACCGACGCCGTGGCCACCGATCCCCCGTACGACCGCCGCCGCGCCTGGCTGATCACCGCCATGATCGTGACCTTCATGGTCATCAACTTCGCCGACAAGTCCGTCCTGGGTCTCGCCGCCCTCCCGATCATGGACGAGCTGCACATCGACAACAGCACCTACGGCCTGGTCTCCAGCTCCTTCTCCCTGCTCTTCAGCCTCTCCGGCCTCGTCGTCGGCTTCCTCTCCACCCGGATATCCAGCCGAACGCTCCTGTTCGCCATGACCATGCTGTGGGCCGTCGCACAGCTGCCCGTCCTGCTCGCCGCCACCGTGCCCGCGCTGATCGCCGGCCGCGCCCTCCTCGGCGCCGCGGAGGGCCCCGCCGCGTCCATGTCCATGCACGCGCTGTACAAGTGGTTTCCCCCGAACCGCCGCGGCCTGCCCTCGGCCCTGCAGATCGGCGGTGCGGCCCTCGGCACGCTCATCGCGGCGCCCGTCCTCACCTGGGTCATCACCGGATTCGGCTGGCGGGCGGCCTTCGCCGCGCTCGCCGTCGTCAGCGCGATCTGGGGCCTGCTCTGGTGGCGGGTGGGCCACGACGGCCCGTTCGACCACGCCCGCACCACTCCTGTCACGGGTGGCACGCCGGGGGCCAGGCTCCCCTACCGCCGGTTGCTGACCACCGGCACCGTGCTGGGCAGCATCTCCAGTGCCTTCGGTGCCGCGTGGGCCCTCTCCCTCAGCCAGTCATGGCTTCCCGCCTACCTCCGAACCGAACTCGGGATGAGCCCGAAGGCCGCCGCCACCACCATCAGCGCCGTCTCCGCCTTCAGCCTCGTTCTGCTGCTGGCCGTCTCCCCGCTCATGGACGCGCTCAAGTCCCGTGGCGTGTCGAGCCGTTGGTCGAGCGGCGCCGCTCAGGGCAGCGCGGTCTGCGTGGCAGGCTGCGCGATGGCCGCCCTCCCGCTCGCCGACGCCGCCCTTCCCCGCCTGCTCCTGATCGCGCTCGCCTTCGGCACCGTCGCCATCGCGATCCCCCTGCACTACATGACCGCCGCCGAGGTCGTCCCCACCGCCCAGCGAGGCGCCCTCTTCGGTATCGTCGCCGCCACCGGCACCCTCCCCGGCCTCCTCGCGCCCTTCCTCACCGGCCGCCTCCTCGACACCGCGGACGATCCCGCCTCGGGCTACCGCACCGCATTCCTCATCGCCGGCCTCGTGATGACGGTGGCGGGAACACTCGCCCTCATCGCCATCCGCCCCGAACGCGACGCCCGGCGCCTGGAACTGGACACACCCGGGAGTCCATGACGAATCGAGGTCCCGCCGGAGGGCCGGCTCGTAGGCGGGAGGTCTGGTGGACGGCCCTCGCCGCCGCGCCAGGGGTAGCACTCCGCCGGGCGGCGGAGCGCTACCCCTGCGGCCGGTGGAGGTACAGGGCGGGCAGGTTGACCACGATCGCCTCCTGGGTGGAGCGGGCGATGACGACCACGGCCTCCTCCTCCCCGTCCGGGTTCTCCTCCCGGTGGGGGACGAAGGGCGGGATGAAGACGTAGTCGCCGGGAGCGGTGCGGATCCGCTCCTCCGCGCCGTCCTCCCGCAGGAAGACGAACTCGGGCCGACCGCTGACCACGTAGATCGCCGTCTCGGAGTCGCCGTGGTGGTGGTCGCCGGAGGAGGTGGCGGGGGCGACATGGGTCTGCCCCATCCAGAGGCGTTCGGCGCCGACGCTCGCACCGCGGACGGCGGCGAAGCGGCGCATGCCGCCGGTCTGGGCGGTGCCCGCGTCGTTCTCTGTCAAGTTCAGCGTGTTGCATGATCACGACCCCCTCCGCCCGGGCCGCACCCACCCTGTCAGGAGGCGCGGCCGCCGGCTCACCGGTTCGTCGACCGGCAATTCTCTCTGCTTCCTATATGCGACTGACAAGAAATCAGAAATTGGCCAATTTTCATACGTCTTACTCATTGCCGGATTGATTCGGACCGGTGTCCTGCACGGGCCACTTATCGCAACACGGTGACCTGCGCAGAGGACACTGCTCCCGACCGGTAGGACAGTCCGGTTGAGTCGGATCAGACCAGGGAGGGGAGGATGCGGCGCGGCCAGTGGCCGAGCCAGAACGCGGCAGTGGACGGCTCGGGCTGATCCTCGGTGGAGCCGTCGTGGGGCAGCAGTTCGGTGGGGGCGATGTAACCCTCGCCCGGTTCGAGGCGGATGCGGAAGATCCGCAGGGGCTGGTGGCCGGCGGCGTACGCCCGCAGGTCATCGGTGTGCGGGTAGCGGCTGGCGGGGTCGCGGTACAGGGTGCGGCAGATGGTGCGGATGTCGAGGTCGGCGAGCAGGAGGTAGCGGGTGCCGGGGCCGAGGTTGAAGCACAGGCGCCGTCGGCCGGTGTGCTTGGACTGGTAGTCCAGCTTGTCCCAGTTGTCGAGGTGCAGCCCGATGCGGCGGCCGTCCTGGTAGTTGGGGGTGGTGGTCAGGGCCTTGGCGGGGCTGGCGGCCTGGCCGAGGTGGACGGCGTCCGGATCGCCGAGCGGATCGGCCAGAGCCGCCAGGCTCGCGGGCGCCGCGCCGCCGGGGAGCTTGACCAGCTCCACCAGCGTGTTGTCGGCGGTTGAGGCGGTCGGCCTGAGTCGCGTGGCCAGGTCGGCGGTCAGGGGCTGCCAGGGGCCAGCCGGAAGGACGGCCCCCGGTTCGTACTCCGGCTCGCCCCCGGCGATGCGGACCCCAGTGGTCTCGCACCGGGCGATGAGGGCGGCAGGGTCGGTGTGGGCTATGGCGAGGTTCAATCCGGGCTCCTCCCGGTTCGGGTCACCGGCGCTCGTTCAGGGTGTCGCCGAAGGTTACGTCCAGCTCTGCGATCAGGGCTTCGGCGAGCTCGGACTGCTGGGCCCGGTCGATGATGACCTTGCCGAGGTTGGCGACGCCCCGGACCGTGGTCAGGTCGTTGCCGCGCAGGTCGAGGTCTTGGTACTTGCCGCGGCCGAACTCGGCCAGCCGCAGCGTGCACTCGTCGATGACCGTGCGGCTGAGGTCGCAGCCGGTGAACACGGCCTCGGTCAGTACGCACTTGGAGAAGGCGACCGGCCCGGTAGCCCGCACCTGCTCGAAGCTCGCGTAGTCGAGCTTGCAGTTCTCGAAGAGCACGTTGTCCAGGGTCACGCCGGTGAGGTTGGCTCCCATGATCTTGCAGTTGCGGAAGACGACGCGGGACAGCTTGGTGTCGCTGATCCGGGCGGTGGCGAGGTCGCAGGTGTCGAACTCGACGGAGTCCAGGCGGACTTTGTCGAGCTGGACGCGGTCGGCCCGCAGCCCGGTGACGCGGCCGGTGATGAGGCTGGTGTCGGTGAGGTCCAGGTCCCGCAGGTCGGCGTCGCCGTACTGGAAGCCCTGGACGATGCCCCGCGCGGAGTCGAGCGTGCTGACGTTGGACAGGTAGAGGCCGGGCTCGTTCAGGCTGGGCAGGGTCACGGTGACGCGGCCGAAGGTGCTGTCCACTGTCTTGCTCCGCTCTCTCGGTTCGGGGCCGGGCCCGCACCGTGTGGTGCGGGCCCGGGTGGTTCAGGTGGTGCTACTTGCTGGCCTTGTTGTCCCAGGTCGGCCGGTTGTCGAACTTGGGTGTGGGGTTGTCCCAGGTCGGCCGGTTGTCGAACTTGGCGACCGCGCTGTCGGCCAGGGTGCCGGCGGTGAGGTCGGCGATCACCGGGGCGTCGGTGCTGGCCAGCAGTTCGAGCAGGGTCATGCGGTTTGCTCCTCTCGGACGGTATCGGACAGTGCGGTGATGAGGGCCTGCCTGGACACGCGGCAGTAGTTCGTTTCGGTGGTGTCCAGGCGGCCGTTCTCGAAGTAGCGATTGCCGGCCTGCGCTCCCCGGCAGAAGCCGAAGAACTCGCAGGTGGCCTCGCACTCGTCCAGGCCGGTCAGGAACTCGCGCACGTACCGCAGGTCGTGCGCGCGGTCCAGCATGGAGCCGATGCTCAGCTCCAGGACGTTCCCGGCCCGGAAGTCCTCGTAGGCCGGGTCTTTGATCCCGGCGAGCTCGGGCGAGAGCAGGACGACGTCCCCAGCGGAGGAGACGGTCGGTATGGGATCGATCAGCAGCCCGTCCCCGGTTGCCTGTGCGCCGGAGCGGGCGGCTCGCAGGTAGCCGCCGAGGCGGTCGACCTCCCGGATGGTCAGCTCCTTGTGCTGCCGGGACCAGGCGATGGTGCGGTGCCAGAACTCGCGGGCCTGTTCGACAGCGGGCACCAGGCGATCGGTGTTGACGCCCTCCGTCTCCTCCATGTTCAGGCCCACGCTGTGGCAGCCGAGGCCGGCCATGAAGTCCAGCAGACCCTCGGGGTCGCTGATGCTCTCCGCGCTGACGACCGCGATTGCCGAGAACCGAACGTCGTGCTCGCGCAGGCAGCCGATCCCCTTCATGATCCGGTCGAACGCGGGCCGCCCGGCCCAGTCGACCCGCTGCCGGTTGAGGGCTGCCGGACCGTCGATGCTCACCCCGACCCGGAACCCGTACTCGGTCAGGAACTCGCACCAGGCGGGGTTGAGCAGGACGGCGTTGGTCTGCACCGAGTGCTCGACCAGGCCGGCCTGCCGCAGCGGTTCGAAGGGCGCCAGCAGCTCGGCGAAGCGCCGGCGGCCGATCGCCAGCGGCTCACCGGCATGCCAGATGATCTCGACCGACTCCGGCGAGGCGGTGTCGGCGAACTCGGCGACCGAGCGGGCCACCGCCTCGGCGACCGCGACGGGCATCGGCGTGCGCTTGTCGCGGTCGGGCAGGTAGCAGTAGGTGCAGTTGAGGTTGCAGAAGCCGTCGGGCTGTACAACCACCATGTTCGGGCGGCGGGCGATGCGGCGCCGGTATCGGGCCAGGGTCTGCATCGTGCTGGCTCCTCGCTCGGATGTCAGAGGGATTCGGTGCCCGGATCGGTGTCCGGCGCGCTGGCAGGTCTGAGCGGCTGGTGCTCGACCAGGTAGCCGAGCAGGCCGAGCACGATGAGGTGGCCGGAGACCACCAGGGCCTTCACGGTGTCGCCGAACAGGTCGCGGTCGGGGTCGCGGTGCTGGGCACTCATGCCGCCACTCCCAGCTTCGCGTGGACCGTCTTGCCGTCCGGCAGCTGGTCGGCTCCCCAGTGACCGTCGGTGAGGTGGTGGACCAGGGCGATACCCCGGCCGCCCAGAGCCCCGCTGTCGGCCTCGACCATGACCGGCAGGACACGGCAGCCGTCGGTGACACGGATCTGGACCGCCTTCTCGTCGAGCCGCTCGATCTCGACCCTCATCCGCAGCTGGCAGCCGGTCTTGGCCGCGTTGGTCGCCAGCTCCGAGACGATCACCTGGGCATCTTCGACCAGGTGATCCAGGGCCCAGACCGCCAGCTGCACGCGCACCGGCCGACGGGCGGCCGACACGGACTCGGCCCGGTAGGGCAGGTTCACGCCGACAGACTCGGTGTCACTGGTGGCCGTGGTCGCGGCGGCCGTCGGCTCGGCTCCCGGGTGCATGCCAGCGGTGACGCCATGGCGGAACTCCTGGTTGAGGGTGCGGATGAGGGTTGGCCGGCGCCAGGCCCGGAACGCAGGACGGGCCTGGCGCCAGATGCCGCCCCCAGGGGATGTCGGGCGGCGTTGCGCAACCAGTGAACGACCGTCAGCTACCAAGTGGTGAGGCAAAGTACGCACGTTGCAGGTCTCGGCCGAACCGGAAAACTTGACCGTCTCATTGCCCGTTCCCCTGCACGCCACGTCACACCGCGGCTACGTTGATCACATGGTGGCCAACGTCGCACTCCGCCTCCGGATGGCCGAACGCCGCATGACGAAGGCAGAGTTAGCCCGCGAAGTGAACGCCGAGGTCAAGATCCTCACGGGGAAGCTCGGCACGGTATCAGAGCGCACGGTGCACAACTGGCTTACCGGTCAGACCCGTTGGCCGCCGTTGAAGATCCGCCTCGCGCTCACGGCAGTATTCGACTGCATGCCCGAGGAACTGGGCTTCGTCCCCACCGGGCGGACCCGCACCACAACGGAGGTCAACGTGAGGCGACGCGACTTCATAGCGGTTGCCGGAGGCACGGCGGCTGCCGTGTTGACCAGCACCGCGGCAAGCGGACCGCGTCGGATCGGGATCAGCGACGTGCAGCAGTTGCAGGCCCGCTTCGCCGAGGTCGTCGCCAGCGACCACCGCCACGGCGGCCGACTCAGCATCGAGACCCGCGTCGGCCAACTCGCCGACAAAGCCCTCGCCCTCCAGGAGCACGGCACCGCCACCCAGCGGATCAGAGCCCAGCTGTATGCCAGCGCGGCCTCCTTCATGTCGAGCGCGATGTGGGCCGCCATCGACGGCCGCCGCTTCGACGCCGCTCTTCAGCACCACCAGAAGGCCGCCTCCCTGGCCGCGATGTCCGGCGACAGCGGCATCCAGTTCCGCGTCTGGTCCCACGCCGGCAGCCTCTACCGCCACCTCTCCCGCCCCGGCGACGCACTCGCCGCCAACGACGTGGCCCGCAACCTGCCCATCGCCCGCCGTGACCCGCTGTTCGCCTCCCTCGGACATGCCCGCCACGCGGCCATCCACGGCCTGACCGGCGACACCAACGCGGTGCGGCGTTCCCTCGGCCACGCGCAGGACGCCCTCGACCGAGCCGGCCCTGCTGCGACCCGCCCGCTGTGGATAACCGCCTTCTACGATCAGTCGGAACTCGACTCCCTCGCGCTCGCCGCCCACCTGGCCGCCGGGAACTGGGAGGACGCTGAGGCCCACGCGCACCGCAGCATCGCGCTTCGCCGGGGCGCCATGCAGCGCTCCCACGCGATCACCACCGTCCGCCTGGCCCATGCCCAGCTCGGCCAGGACGCCCTCGAGCCCGCCGTCGCCACCGCCATGTCGGTACCGGCCGAGGTCTCCACCCATCCCCGTGTCACTGGCATGCTGAGCGTCTTCGGCACCAAGCTCACCGACCGCGCCGCGGGAAGCGGCCCCGCCCGCACCTGGGCCGAATACGCCCACGAGACCTGGAGGACCACCGCGTGACCGTCGAACTCCGCCACCACACCGACCTCACGGCCCAGGCCCGCCAGGACCTGCTGGACGTCTACGCGGACGTCCGGGCGCCGCTGCTGCACCTGGCCAACTACCGCGTTGAGGCGTTCGCCGAACGACTCGACCGGCACGCCACCGAGCCCGGGTTCGAACTCGTCCTCGGCTACGACGGCGAAGTCCCGGTGGGGTACGCGTACGGCAACACCGCCGAAGCCGGCGACCGGTACTGGAAGCGCATGGCCGAACCTCTACTCGACGGCTTCACCGACACCCCCGTGCTGGTCATCAAGGAGATCGGCGTCCGCACCCCCTGGCGCGGCACCGGCACCGCCCGCCGCATCCACGACGAGCTCCTCGCCCACCGCAACGAGGACCGCGTCACCCTCATGGTCAACCCGCTCGCCGGGGACGGCAAGGTCCAGGCCCTGTACGAGACCTGGGGCTACCAGGCCATCAATAGCCAGCAGCCCTCACCCGAGTCGCCCCGGCTCACCGCCATGCTTCGCGCACGCTGACGAACCGCATCCGATCCGGCGGGGGTGAGTTCCGGAGGAACCCCGCACTGCAGGCCTTCGACATCGCCTTCGACGGCCGACTCTCCGTCGGCCGCCGGTAACTCACAACACCCGAGTTACACCGTTGGCTGCAGACCCGGATGTGGTGGACACGGGAGGCGGCGGCGGGCGGCAGGTCGGGGTGGAAGGCGTCGGTCACGGCCGGCTCCACAGGTTGCGGGCGGCCAGCAGCGGCAGCACGCCCTCGCCGAACCAGTACGCCTCCTCCAGGTGCGGCATCCCGGAGAGCACGAACTCGTCGATGCCCAGCTCGTGGTACTCGGTGACGAGGTCGGCGACCTCGCGGTGGCTGCCGACCAGTGCCGTGCCCGCGCCACCGCGCAGCAGGCCGATGCCCGCCCACAGGCCGGGGTGGATCTCCAGCCGTTCCGCCGAGCCGCCGTGCAGCGCGAGCATCCGCCGCTGGCCCTCCGACTCGCTTTCGGCGAGGGCCCGTTGGGTCGCGCGGATGCGTCCCGGGTCCATCGCGGCGAGCAGCCGCTCCGTCTCGGCCCAGGCCTGCGCGGAGGTGTCCCGGGTGATGACGTGCAGACGGATGCCGAAGCGGACCACCCGGCCCCGGGCGGCGGCGAGTTCACGGATCCGGGCGATCTTCTCCCGTACCTGGCCGGGCGGTTCGCCCCAGGTCAGGTAGACGTCGGCGTACCGGGCGGCGATCTCGCCGGCCGCCGGGGAGGAGCCGCCGAAGTAGACGGGCGGCACCGGGTCGGGCAGCCGGTTCAACGTGGCGCGCTCGACGCGCAGATGGGGGCCGTCGTGGTCGACGGTCTCCCCCGCCCAGAGCCGCCGGGTGATGGAGAGGAACTCCCCGGTCCTGGCGTAGCGCGCGTCCTTGTCCAGGAAGTCCCCGTACGCCCGCTGCTCGGCCGACTCGCCGCCGGTCACCACGTTGAGCAGCAGCCGTCCGCCGGACTGCCGTTGGTAGGTCGCCGCCATCTGCGCGGCCAGCGTCGGGCTGAGCTGCCCGGGCCGGAACGCCACCAGGTACTTGAGCCGATCGGTGACCTGGGTCAGCATCGCCGTCGTCAGCCAGGCGTCCTCGCACCACGCGCCGGTCGGCGTCAGCACCCCCTCGAAGCCCAGCTGTTCGGCGCTGCGGGCTATCTGTCCCAGGTAGGCGACGCTCGGCGGCCGGTCCGACCCGGCCGTCCCGGGCGTCGAGCCGTGCCCGCCGCCGACGACGTGCCGGCTGTCGCCGTTGGTGGGGAGGAACCAGTGGAAGGTGAGGGACATGGGCGTACGCTCCTGTGCCGGGCATGCGTGCCTGAAGGGTGAACTCGAAGGACGGTTCAGGGACGACAGGCGGCCGAGCAGACCCGCACCAGGTCCACGTGCAGACGGCGCACGAGGGGGTGGCGGGCGGGAGCGGTCATGCAGGCGATTATGCCCGACCCGGCCCGGAACGACCCGGCCCGGCACGAACACGGCCCGGCCCGGCACGAACACGGCCGCCGACCCTCCCCGTGGGGAAGGCCGGCGGCCGTGGCGGAGCGGGGCGGATCAGACCTGGCCGGCCTTCTCCAGGGCGGCGCAGCAGGTGTTGATCAGGAGCCGGGTGACGACGTAGGGGTCGACGTTGGCGTTCGGGCGGCGGTCCTCGATGTAGCCCTTCTGGTCCACCTCGACCTGCCACGGGATGCGGACCGAGGCGCCGCGGTCGGAGACGCCGTAGCTGTAGACGTTCCACGGGGCGGTCTCGTGCTTGCCGGTCAGGCGGGACTGGATGTCGTCACCGTACTGGCTGACGTGCTCCAGCACCGTCTCCTGGGAGGCACCGAGCGACTCGCAGGCGGTGATGATCGCGTCGTAGCCCTCGCGCATCGCCTTGGTGGAGAAGTTGGTGTGCGCGCCCGCGCCGTTCCAGTCGCCGCGGACCGGCTTGGCGTCGAGGGTGGCGTCGATGCCGAACTCCTCGGCGGTGCGGTAGAGCAGGTAGCGGGCGATCCACATGTCGTCCGAGGCGGTCAGCGCGTCGACCGGGCCGATCTGGAACTCCCACTGGCCGGGCATGACCTCGGCGTTGATGCCGCAGATGGCCAGGCCGGCGTCGATGCAGCGGTCGAGGTGCAGTTCGACGATCTCGCGGCCGAAGACCTCCTCGGCGCCGACGCCGCAGTAGTAGCCGCCCTGCGGGGCCGGGAAGCCGCCGTCGGGGAAGCCGAGCGGGCGGGCGCCCTTGAAGAAGGTGTACTCCTGCTCGATGCCGAAGATCGACTCCTGCGCGGCGTACTGCTCGGCCACGGAGCGGAGCAGCGCGCGGGTGTTGGACTCGTGCGGGGTGCCGTCGGTCTCCAGCACCTCGCAGAGGACGAGGATGTTGTCGCCGCCGCGGATCGGGTCCGGCACGATCCTGACCGGGTCGAGCACGCGGTCCGAGGCGTGGCCCTTGGCCTGGTTGGTGGAGGAACCGTCGAAGCCCCAGGTGGGGATCTTGTCGGCGTTCGGCAGGACCCGAGTCTTGGAGCGGAGCTTGGCGGTCGGCTTCGTGCCGTCGATCCAGATGTACTCGGCCTTGATTGCCACGGCGGTGAACCTCGCAAACTGAGTGGTGGGTGCCCGCGTAGCGTTGCAAGCCGCCGTTTCCCGGTTGTTCCTCTCATGTAACACGCAGGTGAACCAACCGTCCGCATTGGTGCGGTCACGGTGCGAGAGTGCCGCCGCCGGGCACCCCCGCACCGCGGCGCCGGTGCCGGTGGCGTCAGCGGCGGCGGGCGTGCGCGGCCCGGCGGCGGCGGGTGGCCCAGAGGGCGCAGCCCCCACCCGCGACCAGGGCGGCGGCTCCGGCGGCCAGCGGGCCGGTGGCGTCGCTGCCGCCGGTGGCGGCCAGATGCTCCCCGGGGGCCGCAGCGGCCCCGGTGGCGGCCTGCGGGACGGTGGCCGGGCGGGTGGCGGCCGGGGTGGTGGCCGCTGTGACGGCGGTCGTCGCGGTGCCGTCCGCGACGGGCTGCACGGTCGGGGTCGCCGTCGGGGTGGCGGAGGCGGTCGGAGCGGTCGGCTTCTCGCAGCTCACCGAGGCGACGGTGATCTTCCCGGTCACCTTGGCGACGTTCAGGTTGAGCGGGTTCACCTCGACCCGCACCTCCAGTGCGGAGGCGGCGGCGGTGGTGGAGGTGGTGGTGCGCTTGGAGAACTCGACCGAGACGCTGCCGACCAGCGGGACGTCCACCGCGGTCGGACCGTACAGGCTGAGGGTGACCGGCTTGCCGAGGACGGTGAGCCGGGCGGGCGCGGTGACGTTCGCCGTGGGCTGCCCGTCGACCGGACAGGTGGCCTCGGAGCTGAGCGCCTCCAGGCCGAGCAGGGTGGTGAGCGGCAGGCCGGGTGCGTGCACGTCGGCGTTGACCAGCTGGACGGAGGCGGTGGCGCCCTTGGCGTCGGCCCTGGTCACCGACTTGCCGATGTCGGCCTTGACCAGGGTGATCGGCCCCCGCTGGTCGACGCCGTCCACCGTGGCGGTGAGCACCGAGCCGTCGCGCTGGGCCGGGGTCTCGACCTTGTTGAGCGCGACGTTCACCGGGACGTCCACCGTCTTGTTCAACAGGCTGACGTGCAGGTCGAGTTCGGCGGTGACGGCGCGCGCCCTGCCGGGTTTGGCAGCCGCCGGGGCGGTGGGCCCGGCAGCGTGCGCGAACGGCGCGGCGAGCAGGGCCGGGACCACCACCCCGGCGGCGACGGAGGCGGAGAAGGAGACGGAACGCGAAGAAGACATGGCGGTACCCCCACGGATGGCGATGCGGTGGAGCGCGCCTCCGACGTCACCCACGACAGGGCGGGGAAAGGGGTCGGCGCTCCGAACGACGAGCCGCCAGTCTTCTCGAACAATCCGTCACATGAGTCACACAGAAAGTCATTTCACTCGTTCGAGTGAGAATCCAGGTTGACGCTCAGTGCCGGCCCCCGCCGACGCGCTACGGCAGCCGCCAGTCCACCGGCTGCGCCCCCTGCCGCACCAGCAGCTCATTGGCCCGGCTGAACGGCCGCGAGCCGAAGAAGCCGCCGTTCGCCGAGTACGGGCTCGGGTGCGCGGACTCGATCGCCGGCACCTCCCCCAGCAGCGGGCGCAGATTGCGGGCGTCGCGCCCCCAGAGGATCGCGACCAGCGGGCCGCCGCGGGCCACCAGCGCCCGGATCGCCTGCTCGGTGACCTCCTCCCAGCCCTTGCCCCGGTGCGCGGCGGGCTTGCGCGGAGCCGTGGTCAGGGCCCGGTTCAGCAGCAGCACGCCCTGCTGCGTCCACGGCGTGAGGTCGCCGTTGGACGGCTGCGGCAGGCCGAGGTCGTTGCCGTACTCCTGGAAGATGTTGATCAGGCTGGCCGGGATCGGCCGCACCTCGGGCCCCACCGAGAAACTGAGCCCGACGGCGTGCCCGGGCGTCGGGTACGGGTCCTGCCCGACGATCAGCACCCGCACCGAGGCGAAGGGCTGCTGAAAGGCGCGCAGGACGTTCGGCCCGGAGGGCAGGTACGTGCGGCCGGCGGCCAGCTCCGTGCGCAGGAAGTCGCCCATGGCGGCGACCCGCCCGGCGACCGGCTCCAGGGCGGTGGCCCAACCGGGCTCGACGATCTCGTTCAGTGGACGCGGTGCCATGGGCGCCACCCTATCGGCCTACACCGACAGGTCGTTCCCCTGCACGCCACCGAAAGGATCATGACGGGGGGGCGCGGAGAGGATCACCCCACCGGACGCCCCCTCAGCACCACCACCCGCGGGTCCGCCAGCACCCGGACGTCCGCGCGCGGGTCCTCGTCGTACACCACGAAGTCCGCCGACGCGCCCTCCTCCAGCCCGGGCCGGCCCAGCCACTCCCGCGCCCCCCAACTGGCCGCCGACAGCGCCTCGGCCGGGGTGAGCCCCGCCTTCACCAGCTCGGCCACCTCCTCGGCGACCAGGCCGTGGGCCAGCGAGCCGCCCGCGTCCGTGCCGACGTAGACCGGGATGCCCGCGTCGTGCGCCGCGCCGACGGTGTCGTACCGGCGCGCGTGCAGCCGGCGCATGTGCGCGGACCAGGCCGGGAACTTGGCCTCGCCGCCGGCCGCGAGGCCCGGGAAGGTGGCGATGTTGACCAGGGTCGGGACGATCGCCACCCCGCGCTCGGCGAAGACCGGGATCAACTCCTCGGTGAGCCCGGTGGCGTGCTCGACGCAGTCGATGCCGGCCGCCAGCAGATCGGGCAGCGACTCGGCGGCGAAGCAGTGCGCGGTGACCCGGGCACCCTCCTCGTGCGCCGCCGCGATCGCCTCGGCCAGCGCGTCGCCCGGCCAGCAGGCGGCGAGGTCGCCGCGGTCACGGTCGATCCAGTCGCCGACCAGCTTCACCCAGCCGTCGCCGCGCCTGGCCTCGACGCGGACGTACGCGGTGAGGTCGCCGGGCTCGATCTCGTGCGCGTAGTTGCGGATGTAGCGGCGGGTCCGGGCGATGTGGCGGCCGGCCCGGATGATCCGGGGCAGATCCGCGCGGTCGTCGATCCAGCGGGTGTCGGCGGCCGAACCGGCGTCGCGGATCAGCAGGGTGCCGGCGTCACGGTCGGTGAGCGCCTGCTTCTCGCTGGTGGCCGCGTCCACCGCGCCGTGCGCGTCCAGGCCGACATGGCAGTGCGCGTCCACCAGACCGGGCAGCACCCAGCCGGTCACCGTCCGGACGTCCCCCGCGACGAGCGGGCGGACGAAGGTCACCTTCCCGTCCACCACCCAGAGTTCGTCCCGGACGTCCTCCGGGCCGACCAGTACCCGTCCCCTGACGTGCAGCACCGCGCCATCGCTCATGGCCGCACTCTACCGAGGAGGCCGTTCCCTGTAAGCAGTGACAATGGTGCAGACTCGTTCCCGCCCGTACCGCCCGTGTTCACCCGTCACCACCATCCCCGAAAGGCCGGCCGCCACCGTGAGCCCCTTCCTCGACCTGCCCCCGCTCAGCGCCGCCGACTTCGCGGCGATCGAGGACCAGGTGGCCGCGCTGCTGCACACCGAAGCCGACGTGATCGTCACCCAGGGTGAGGCGCTGCTGCCGCTGGAGGCCGCGATCCGGAGCGCCGCGCACCCGGGCTCCACCGCGCTGAACATCGTCACCGGCCCGTACGGCCAGACCTTCGGCAACTGGCTGCGCGACTGCGGGGCCGAGGTCGTGGACCTCGCCGTGCCGTTCGACAGCGCGGTCACCGCCGAACAGGTCGCCACCGCCCTCCGGGAGCACCCGGCGATCGACTTCGTCTCCCTCGTCCACGCCGAGGCCGCCACCGGCAACACCAACCCGGTCGCCGGGATCGCCGCCGCCGTCCGCGAGCACGGCGCGCTGCTGATGCTGGACGCCGTCGCCTCGGTGGCCGCCGAGCCGCTGCTCACCGACGCCTGGGGCATCGACCTGTGCGTGATCGGCGGGCAGAAGGCGATGGGCGGCCCGGCCGGAGTCTCCGCCGTCTCGGTCTCCGAGCGCGCCTGGGAGCGGATCGCCGCCAACCCGGCCGCGCCGCGCCGCTCCTACCTCTCGCTGCTGGACTGGAAGGAGCGCTGGACGGACGCCGGCCGCGCCGTACTCCCGCACGCCCCCGCCCAGTTGGAGATGCTGGCACTCGGCGCCTGCCTGGACCGGATCAGCACCGACGGCCTGCCCGCCGTGATCGCCCGCCACCGCGCCGCCGCCTCCGCCACCCGCGCGGGCGTCCGCGCCCTCGGCACCCTCACCCCGTTCGTCCCCCGCGACGAGGACGCGGCCCCGGTCGCCACCACCCTGCGCACCCCGCCCGGCCTGCACGCCGCCGAGCTCGCCGCCCGCCTCGACCCGGCCCTCCCCGTCCAGCCGGGCGGCGGCGCGCTGGCCGCCGAGATGCTCCGCGTCAACCACTACGGCGCCGCGGCCACCCTGCCCACCGTCCGGGCCTGCCTGACCGCCCTGGCCGAGGCCACCGGCGCGGACGCCGGCCCGGCCCTGGCGGCGGCGGAGGCGGCCTGGCAGGCCGGCCACTCGCCCGAGTGAGGAAGGTTTCCGCCCCCGGCCCGAACGTCGGCGCCGCCCGCACCGGGCCCGCAGGGCCAACCACTGGATGCGGACGCCCGGCCCGGGGGACGGCTCCGAACGCGTAGACCCCTTCGCCCGGGGGGCTCCGACCTCCGGCCGCCGAGCAGTCCCAAGGCTTAGGCGGGGACCTCGGCGAGCCGGCGGAACTCACGGGCGTGGCCGGTGACGGTGTCGAGGTTGACCACGGCGCCGTCGACACCCTCGGTGTAGACGGCCCACATGCTGCCGTCCACCCAGGTGCAGAGGCCCATTTCCTGGCGCTCACCGTCGCCGTCGACGCCGCCGGCGCGGCCGCACTTCATCACGCCGCCGCGCTCGCCGGGGTCGACCTCGTGGACGTCGGTGAGCTCAAGGCCGGCGTCCTCGTGGCCGACGATCACGTCATCGATCTGCGCGGACGGCAGGAAGGTGTGCTGCTCGGAGACGGCCAGCCAGATCACCCTCGCCCCGTCCGCGCTGAGGTAGGTGGTGGAGGAGACCCCGGAGCCGGAGCCGGGGCGCAGGGTCCGTTTGCCGGCCGAAGCCGTCGGGCTGAGCCGCAGCCCGTCGAACTCCTCGGGCGGGTTGTAGCGGTACGCGCCGAGCGCGGCGAAGTTGTCGGCGAACACGACGCCGAAGGCCGTCGCGGCCAGGACGCCGACGGCCGTGACGGTCAGCCAGAGCCGCCGCCGGGAGCGCCGCCCGGGGGCGGCGGGGGTCTCGTCCACGAGGACGTCTTCGGGGGTCGGTCGATCAGATTCGGGCACCGGCATATCCGAGCAGGTCCGGACCATTGCCCGCAAGGGCCTTTACCCCGGCGACGCCGGACAGTTCGCGGATCGTTCATCTGCCCGGCACCCGGACCTCACCGGCGCCCGGCAGGCTCCCACCGAGGCGAAGTTGGCTATACAACTTTGCCAGTCGCCGAGGAGGAGACCCCATGTCCCAGCTGTCGCCGTACTGGCTGCGCGACAACTGCCCCTGTGCCGAGTGCCGCGACCAGCGCACCGGGCAGAAGCTGTTCCAGATCACCGACCTGCCGGACGGTCTCGCGATCGCCGCGCGCACCGAGTCCGACGGCGGCCTGGAGGTGCTCTGGTCGGACGGGCACCGGTCCCGCTACCCGCTGGAGTGGCTGGAGCAGCAGGGCGGGGGCGACGGCCGGACCGAGGCGGACAAGCGGCTCTGGACGGCGGCCGACTTCCGGCACGGCGTCCCGGAGGCGTCGTGGGAGGCCTACCTGGCCGATCCGGCCGAGCGGGCCGCGGTGCTCGGCGCCGTACGGCGGTCGGGCTTCGCGGTGCTGCGCGGGGTGCCGGCGGTCGAGCGGCAGGTGCTCGCGGCCGCCGGGACCTTCGGGTATGTGCGGGTGACCAACTACGGCGAGCTGTTCGACGTCCGGGTGGAGCCGGACCCGAACAACCTGGCCTTCACCAGCGTCGCGATCGCCCCGCACACCGACAACCCGTACCGGGACCCGGTGCCCACCCTCCAGCTGCTGCACTGCCTGGACAACTCCGCGCCGGGCGGCGACTCCGGGCTGGTGGACGGCTTCAAGGCGGCGGCCGTCCTGCGGGCCGAGGCGCCGGAGGACTTCGCCGTCCTGACCCGCACGCCCGTCCCGTTCGTCTTCCGCGACCGCGCCACCGAGCTGCGCGCCGACCGGCCGCTGATCGGTGTGGACCCGCTCGGCCGGATCCGGGAGGTGCGGTTCAACAACCGTTCGATCGGCACCCTGCGCGGGCCCACCGAGGAGCTGGACGCCTTCTACGCGGCGTACCGGCGGTTCGCCGCGATCACCCTGCGGCCCGAGCTGCGGCTGGAGTTCCGGCTCGACCGGGGCGACTGCCTGATCTTCGACAACGTCCGTCTGCTGCACGCCAGGACCGCCTTCGAGCAGGACGGTTCGCGCCACCTCCAGGGCTGCTACGCCGACCTGGACTCGCTGACGAGCACCCTCGCGGTGCTGGACCGGCAGGCCGCCGCGCTGGACGAGCTCGCCGGGCTGTTCGCCGGCGAGGGCGCCGGGGAGTACCTGGGCGAGGCGGTCACCATGGCCGAGCACATGCTCCAGGCGGGTGCGCTGGCCGAGGCCGCCGGGGCCGCCCCGCACCTGGTCGCCGCCGCGCTGCTGCACGACGTGGGCCACTTCCAGGGGGCGCTGCACGGACGGGATCTGATGCTGGGTCAGGACAACCGGCACAGCGACACCGGGGCCCGGTGGCTGGAGCGGTGGTTCGGCCCGGAGGTGACGGAGCCGGTCCGGCTGCACGTGGCCGCCAAGCGCTACCTCTGCGCGGTCGAGCCCGGCTACCGCGCCAAGCTGTCGGAGGCCTCCGAGTACACCCTCCGGGTGCAGGGCGGCCCGATGAGCGCGGAACAGGCCGCCGCCTTCGCCGCCCTGCCGGGCGCGGCGGACGCGGTCGCCGTCCGCCGCTGGGACGAGCAGGCCAAGGAGGCGGACGCCGGGACGCCCGGCTTCGAGCACTTCCGGCCGCTGCTCGCCGCCCTGATGAGGTAGCGCGGCGGGCCGACCGCCAGTTCCACTCGGCCAGCAGCCCGCCCAGCACCAGACCGATGAACGAGCCGGCGATGCCCGCGACGACGTTCACCCCGAGCGCCGTG
>NZ_JBFBIL010000020.1:0-110215 GCF_040685575.1 Kitasatospora sp. NPDC088351
TCGCCCGGTTGAGGATCGGCCCCATCAGACCATCTCCCGGTGCGACTCGAACCCCCGCCAGGCCTTCTCCGCGACGGAGAAGGAGGAGAAGCCGCACAGCGATCCGTCGCCGTCTCTCAGCCACTCCCCCGTGATCTCGTTGCGCACCCGGTAGAGCCGGGCGGCGGGATCCCAACGGATCCCGTAGCCGTGGAGCCTGGTGGCCTGAACTCGGACACGATCCATACGAACCCTCCGTACTCGGAATTTCACGGTCTGTGTCCATGTTGGCCTGAAGGCAGCTACCATCGGAAGCCGCGATCTACTTGACCTCGGCCTCGGCGAATGTTGGGGAAACCGCCTTGAACAAGAAGACCCTTGACCCGACCTCATCCCCCTGGGCCCCCTTCGGCGTGCAGCTCCGCAGGTCACGCGAGGGCCGCGGACTCACGCAGGCCCAACTGGCCCGCAAGTGCAAGTACGACCCGTCGTACGTCTCGTTCGTCGAACTTGCGCAGCGCCCGCCGAGTGAGCAGTTCGCCGCCCGGGCGGACGCGATCCTCGAAACCGGCGGGACACTGTCGCTGATGTACTGGCAGCACCGGCACACGGCCCTGGTCCCGGGCTTCCCGGAGTACGCCAACTACGAGTCGCGGGCCGAGGAGATCCGGCTCTTCGAGATCAATGTCATCCCTGGGCTGCTTCAGACCAAGGCGTACGCAACCGCCTGGGAGCACGGGAATGTCAGGCGAGGAACAGCTACTCAAGAACACGTCGAGGAGCGAGTCAACTTCCTGTTGACTCGACAGCAGTGCCTCCAGCGGACGCCGCCGCCCCTCGTCCACGCGGTGCTCGACGAGAGCTGTCTCCGGCGGCCGATCGGGGGCCGGGATGTGATGGTCGAACAATTGCTACACCTTGAACACATGGCCGAGCAACCGAACATCCTCCTTCAGGTAGCCCCGTACTCCCTGGGCGAAGACCGGCCGTTCACTCGTGTGGTGACCATGCTGACGATGCCTGGCCGCAAGATGCTCGCCTACACGGAGACCGAGCAACGTGGCTATCTCGACCGCGATACGGAGTCCGTAGCGGCGCTGGCCAAGGACTACAATCGGCTCCTGATCGAGGCCATGAACCAGGCCGAGTCGGTAGCAATGATCCGTGCGGTACGGAGGGACTTCGAATGGACGTCGATCTGACTGGCGCTCGCTGGAAGAAGAGTTCATACAGCGGCAGCGGAGGCCAGTGCATCGAGACAGCCGACAACTACCCCGGCATCATGCCCGTCCGTGACTCCAAGGACCCGAGCGGCCCCGCCCTCCTCTTCCCGGCGTCCTCCTGGCAGTCCTTCGTCACTGCCGTCCGCACTGGCGAGTTCGACACCCACTGACCGCCCCGGGCCGGGGCGGCGGCAGGGCATCCCGGGCTCGCGCGGAGACCGAGCAACGCAACTGTCTCGGCCGCGATACAGATCCTGTGCCGACGCCGGCCAAGGACTACGATCGAATGCAGATCAAAGTGCTGCGCCAAGCCGCATCCGTGGCAATAATCCGCGCGGTACGGAAGGACTTTGAGGATGGACATTGACCTGGGCAATGCCCTCTGGAGGAAGAGTTCGTACAGCGGTGGCGGTGGTGCATGCATCGAGACTGCCGAGGGGTACATCAACGTCGTACCTGTCCGTGACTCCAAGGACCCGAGCGGCCCCGCCCTCCTCTTCCCGGCATCCTCCTGGCAGTCCTTCGTCGCTGCCGTCCGCACTGGCGAGTTCGACACCCACTGACCGCCCCGGCCCCGCCGCGCCAGGCGGTGGGGCACCCCGGCCTCCCGGAGTGGATAGTCGAACCCGTCGGTGTGCACGTAGTAGATCTGTACGAAGATCCGCCACCGGCATCGCCCGACCGAGCCGGACAGGGGCCGGCGACGGTCAGCGCATCCAACGCCGTACGCACGCTCTCCCCGGCCAACCCCAACCGGTTCAAATCCCGTACCGCGCCGATGACCTGAGTAAGTCCGTGTACTGCTTTCCCCCGACGGTGATCAACCCGTCCTCGCGGCCGTGCTCGACCGACCGGGCCCGGAACTTGGCCGGCATCGTGAAATCGAACTCTCGATCCACAGATTCCAGGCCAAGAGCATATTTCCGGTCGATCGCGCGGACCGCCGGCTCCGCAGTCTGGCGGTCGGCCAGGGTCTCGGCGAACCGCGACACCGTGACCGCGGCGACAGACCCGGCATTCCACACACCCCGAACGCGAGTGCGAACGGCTCCGCCCGAGAACACCTCCGCGGGCTTCTCCCGCAACCACATCGCCAGAGTCCCCTGGGGAACGCGCCACAACCTGCGCCGCGTGTTCAGGGACCTCTGGCTGCCCCCCAGCGACCGTCTGTCCACGAGACGCCCACACGAACGTCCCAGCGGCATCACGGCCGAACTTCAAAGCCGCCATCGGGCCACCAGGAGACAGTCCCGGGGGCCTCGGCCCCCCGGACGCCCCGCCCGGCAAGAGCCAGGCGGGGGCGTCCGTGAGGCAACAGAGCGCCGATCGCGGCGTGGTCCAGCTCCCCGGCGATGTCTCGGTGTCGGTCAGACCACCGTGTCGTGACGCCGGACCACGCTATTGCCGCTCGCGGAGAAAGGTCTGGACCGAGCGCGTTCCCGATCCATCAGGGTGTCCGAGGACTGCGGCCCTGGCCTTCTGGAGAAGGCCTGGATCAGTAGTCCTCGTAGCCGCCCTCGTGGCCGCCCTCGCGACCACCCTCGTGGCCTCGGACTACCCGGAAGCTGGCCACCACTCCGTGCTCGACGAAGACACCCTCGGTGCAACGCGGGTCCACACCGTCGCTGGAGCTGCGGGGCCCAACGGTGGCGATGGGGGCACCATCGTCACAGACCGCCCCGCGGAAGACCTCGACGGTCTTGTGGCTGTCGTTGCGGATGTTCAGGCTCTTGGCGCCCAGGCCGCTGACCACGGTGATGCAGCCGCCCGAGTGAGCGGAGTAGGTCCGCTCGTTGATGTGGATGCGGCCCTCCTCGTGGTGCTTCCGGTGCCCCTTGCCCTCGTGGCCCTTGCCCTCGTAGCCCTTGCCCTCGTGGCCCTTGCCCTCGTTGCCCTTGCCCTCATTTCCCATGCCGTCGTTGACGAAGGACGCCTGTGCGGGAGCGACCGCCTGCTGGACGACCGGGGCCGCCTGGGTCATCGGCTGGGAAGCGGCCGAGGCGTAGGTGAGGCCGGTCGCGGCCAGGGCCGCGGCGGTTCCTACGGCCGCGGTGATGACGGTTGCGCGGGTGATCTGCATGGAACTTTTCTCCTGATCCTTGTACTGGTCGACTGGGCCGCCGACCTCGTGATTTGAACGTACCGAGGGCGGTCATATCGGGCATATCGAAGGACCGGCACAGGGGGGGCCGAACGGGTGGCGGGGCAAGGATTCAGAGAACTGATGGATCGTCATATAAGTTAGAAAATATGACGATTGACTGGCGGTTGATCCTTCCGAGTGATCCCTGATGCCCACTCACTCCTCCGGCGGCAGAACGCCCGAAACCGCCGACGCGACGAGGTGAGCCGCCTTCAGGGAACGAGACGCCCCAAGGGGGAGAGCTCTGCCCGCCGACGCCGGCGGCGGGCAGGGCTCGGAGGCCGGACCCACGTCGCGCTCGCCGGCTGTTCCCGCAGGTCACCGCCATCAGCCGGGCGGGCCAGGCCCCGGCCGACGACGTACGGAGATCACATCCGGGGTGTCAGGCCACAGCCGAAGCGTCCCGGTAGAGCACGGTGCGGAAGATCCCGGAGACCGTGGCCCCCACCAGGAGCGCGCCCATCAGGAGCAGGGCGGCGAGCAGTCCGCCCGCGATGGCGGGCCCCGCGCTGTTCGACTCCACCCCGAGCATGAATGCCACGAATCCGATGACCACGGCGAGGGCCACGGGCAGCGCGATCCACAGCGAGCCGTACACCTGCCGGGAGAAGGTCCCGCGCACCATCCACGCCGACCGGCGGGTGCCCTCCGCCACCCCGACGAACGCCCTGGTCAGCGCGGATCCGGGCCCATTGACGCCGGGCGGTCCTTCGTCGCTGCCGTCCGCACGGGCGGGTTCGGCTCTCACTGGCCGCCCTGGCCCACCACCCCGGGCGCGGCGTTCGACACGAAGAGGCTCAGCCGGTAGGTGGTCGGCTGCGTCAGGCGCCCGCAGAACGTGTCGATCCGCACCGCCGTCCAGTCGATCTGCGTGTCCGACGCTTGGAGACGGCGGAGGTGAGCGCGCCACTCCGGCTCGTCCTGGGTCTCGAAGAGCACTTCCCAGGAGCCCGTGTCAGGCGCAAAGCGAGCGGCGGCCCTCTGCATCTCGTCCTGCTGCTGACGTCTTCTCTTCCGCTGCCCTGGCATCGGCCCAGCGTCGCTGACCTTCACCGTCGCAGCAAGGCTGTCCGACCCGGCGCGGGACGGCAGGGCCCACACGAACCGTCAGCACGAGAAGTCGGGATCGTCGACTCCCTGCTCCACCCTTCGCTGACGGGGGCGGCGTCAGGGGCGGCCTTCGGTGATGCCGAGGCGGCGTGCCGTCGGCAGCGGCAGCAGGTAGGGGCGCTCGGGTGGGAGGAGGCGCTGGGCCTTCGCCGGGTGGCCGTTCTGGACCAGGGCGGCGATCTTGCGGACCTGCGGGGTGAGGTCGGTGAGGTCGACGATCCAGTCGTCGACGTAGCTGCGGATCAGCGATCTGCCGATGCCGACCTGGATGCTGTAGTGGTTCAGCGCCGCACCCCTCGGCGACCGCTCCGGGTCCCACTGGACGTGGACCTCGGCCTGGGCCACGGCGGCCGGATCGGCGGTGGTCAGGACGGCCCGGGAGAGCGCTTCCTCCCATCCCTCCCGGGTGATCCGAACGGCGAGGATGCGTTCCTGGCCCGGCTTCCGGCCCCAGTTGCTGCGGTGCATCAGCCAGGTGAAGGACGGCTTGATCCACGTCATCCGCTGGAACGAGAACGGCGGCACGAACCGGCCCGCCTTCAGGGCCGGCTCGGCGACGACGGGCGCGTACGCCTGGTAGACGACGATCGTCCGGGCGTCGTGGTCGGCGCGGATCCGGTGCTGGGGCTGCATGCGCGCCTACCGCCCCACCGGGCCGGCCTCGGCGGCCAGCCGGTCACGGGTGCTCATCAGGATGCGGCCCAGCATGTTCTTGCCCGTCCCCGTGCGGCCGCGCCCCCAGTAGTGGTCGGCGCCGGTGTCCTCGACGATCCGGTCGGTGCCGGTGGACAGCAGGACGGCCCGGATGTCCTCGTGGGTGCGGAACTCGGCGTCCACGACCCGCCGCATCACGTCGTCCTTCACCCGCTCCCAGTCGCGCCGCAGCGGCTTGGACGTGTCCCGCCCCAGCTGGGCGGCGCGCAGCGGCGTCGGGGCCTTGCGGATGAGGTCGGCGTGGCGGGTGCCGGTGAACTTCTGCGCCTGGAAGCAGTGCTCGGAGGTGGGCCAGAACCGCCCGTCGAGCTCGACCCCGTGTGCCGAGAAGTTCGAGAAGCGGCCGTACGGCACCTCGTCGGCTCCGTAGAAGTAGATCGGCATCGGGTCTCCGTCCGGGCGCGCGGCACCCATCAGGATGCGGCGGTGAGCGGCGGTGAGATCGTATGCCGCGCCCACGCCCGGGCGCGTCTGCTTTTCCACCCGCCCCCGCTCCCGGCGCTTCCGCAGAGTACGGAAGCAGCGGGAGCGGGAACGGAACGGCCCGGATCAGGCGCCGTCAGCAGCCGACCAGCCGCAGCGGAACAGCGGGTCGCGGGTGTCGAACGGCACGTCCTCGCGGGAGGCCTCGACGGCGGCCATCGAGGAGGGCAGGTCGAAGGGCAGGACCCCGCGCGCCGGGGCGAGTCCGAGGGCGGCCTCCAGCACCAGGTCGTCGTCGGCGCCGAACTCGCCGATCAGCATGGCGGCTTCGCCCGCGAGCGGGGTGAGCACGGCGGGCCGGTCGAGATGGACGACGAAGCAGGTGGGCACGGTGGCGGCGATCGCGCGCAGACGCTCCGCCTCCTCCGCCGGGAACTCCAACGACCCGCTGTGGAAGAAGCGTTCGAGGAGGCCCTCGCGCTGCTCGTAGGGCGCCTTGAGCCGGACGACGGCCGCGTCGGCGTCCTCCGGGCGGGCGACCACCGCGCCGTGGCGGGCGGCGACGGCCGGGTCGATCTCCTCCAGGTACAGCCGCCGACCTGCCAGTGGCCGCCCGGCGATGTGGACCAGCGAACGCTCCTGCACCCGGCGGCCCAGCTCACGCCCGGCCGGGGCGCCGACGAGGGCGGCAGCGGCGTCCGGGTCGACGTACGGGTCGTCGAAGAGGCCGAGCCGGAACTTGTCACGCAGGATCCGCCGGGCGGACTCGTCGATCCGGGCCTCGCTCACCGCGCCCGAACGGACGGCGTCGAGGACGAGCCCGGGGTCGGTCTCGCCGCCGAGCTGGTCGGCGCCCGCGTCCAGGGTGAGCACCACCTGCTCGGCCACCGACAGCTCCTCGACGCCCCAGTGGCGCGGCGGGAGGGCGGCCATGCCGGGGATCGCCATGCCGGTGATGGCGTTGAAGTCGGTGCAGACCACGCCGTCGAAGCCGTACTTGCCGCGCAGCAGGCCGGTGATGACGTCCCGGTTGAAGTTGGCGCCGACCTCGGCCAGCCCGGTGCCGGAGGGGATCGCGTAGGCGGGCATGATCTGCGCCGTGCCCACCGCGAAGGCGGCCTCGAACGGGCGCAGGTGCTGGTCCAGCGCGCCGCCCGGGTAGACCAGCCGGCGGCCGGCCGCGAAGTGCGAGTCCTCGCCGGCGGCCTGGGGGCCGCCGCCGGGGAAGTGCTTGGTCATGCAGGCGACGCTGTCCGGGCCGATGCTCTCGCCCTGGAGGCCGCGGATGTAGGCGGTGATCATCCGGACGGCGCGCTCCGGGTCCTCGCCGAAGGTGCCGCTGATCCGTGCCCAGCGCGGCTCGGTGGCGAGGTCGGCCATCGGGTGGATGGCCAGGCGGATGCCGACGGCGCGCAGCTCACGGCCGATCAGCCGGGCGTACTCCTCGACCAGCGCCGGGTCGTCGGTGGCGGCGAGGCCGATCGGTTCGGGGCCGGCGCTGAAGCCGCCGCCGACGAAGGCGGTGGCGGGGTTGGCGGTGAAGCCGTGCCGGGGGTCGGAGGCGAGGGTGACGGGGATGCCGAGGCGTTCGGCGGCGGCGAGGTCCTGGACGTGGTTGTTCCACTCGGCCATCGCGCGGGCGTCGGGGACGGCCATCATGGCGAAGGCGGTGAGGCCGCGTCCGTTGATCAGCTCGGCTCCGGTGGGGAACGGGAGTTCCGGGCTGGTACCGGGCATCATCCGGCCGTGGAACATCAGGGCGGCCTTCTCGGCGAGCGTCATCCGGCCGAGCAGGTCCTCGACGCGCTCCTCGACGGGCAGCCTCGGGTCCTCGTAGGGCTCCATGGTGCCGTTGTGGTTGAGGTCGCGGAACGGGGTGCCGTCGTGATGACGGAGCCGGGCCGTCATGCGACGGCCTCCGTCCCAGCGGCGGCAACGGCCGCGTCGGCGGCGACGCCGGCCTTGGCGCGGAAGGCCTCGATCGTGGCGGGGACCACGCCGCAGTGCGCCAGGAAGGCCTCCGTACCGCCGTACCGGGTGTCGACCAGCTCCAGGAAGGCAACCATCGCGCCGGCGGGGGCCTCCAGCAGCGGGGCCGGGACGGTGAGCGTGCCGGCCTGGTAGTCGTTCATGGCGCTGCGGTTGCGATCGGCGAGGTTGGCCCAGATCTGCGTCAGCGCCTCGTTGGTGCGGGCGTAGTCGGCAACGATCTCCTCGGCGGGGACGCCGACCAGGTCGAGCAGCAGGGCGATCAGCAGGCCGGTGCGGTCCTTGCCGGCGGCGCAGTGCAGCAGCACGCCGCCGGGGCGGGTGGCGGCCTCGACGGCGGCGACGACGGCCTCGGGCGCGGACTCGGCCATCAGCAGGTAGAAGGCGCCGAGGTCGGCGGCGGTGGTCATCTCCCGCATGGACGCGTCCAGGGCGTCGCTGGTGGGCTGGATGCGCGCCGCGACGACCTGGATCCCGGCGGCCTCGGCCTCGGCCCAGTCGGCCGGCCTGGCCTCGGCGTCGCCGCGCAGGTCGACGATCGTGCGGATGCCGGCCTCACGCAGCTGGGCGAGAATCGCCGGGGCGGCGGCCGCGTGCGGCTGGGCGGAGCGGTGGACGGCGCCGGGGCGGATCCAGCGGCTGTCGGGGTCGGCGAGGACGGCGGGGTCGCGGAAGTTGACCAGGGACATGGGGGGCCTTTCGGGTGGCACTGGCTTTCGGGTGGAGCTGCGAAAAACGAAGACATCTAGATGTCTAGATGTGTAACGGCTACCGGGGGTGCCCGGCAAGCGGCGGCGAGATGAACATCGGGTCAAGGGCCGGTGCTTCTACGGGCGGACGGCATCCCGGGCGCCCGGCTCCGTAGGATCTGGCGCGTGGCAACGCACCGAACCAGCACCCCGCTGTACCGCCGGCTGGCCCGGCAGCTCCAGGAGCGGATCGACGCCGGGACATACACGGCCGGCGCCCGGCTGCCCAGCGAGCCGGAGCTGAGCGCGGAGTTCGACGTCAACCGGCTGACCGTCCGACAGGCCGTGGCCGAGCTGGAGCGGGCCGGGACCATCGAGATCCGGCGCGGGGTGGGCACCTTCGTGCGCCCGCCCGCCGTCCGGGTCTCGATCGACGTGGACCCGCGCAGCCAGCGGGTGGACCTCGGCAGCGTCCACGCGGCGCTGCACTCCCGGGACGGCGAGGAGGTGGTCGCGGCGCCGCCGGTGACCGGCTCCGCCGAGGACCTGGAGGCGGCCGGGCGGCTGGGCCGGGCGCCGGGCGAACTGTCCCGGCTGGAGAGCGTGATCCGGCTGGGCGCGGAGGTCCGGACGGTCAGCAGCTACTGGCTGCCGTCCGCCCTGCTGCCGCCCGGCTTCGACCGGCCCGGCCTCCGGGGCAATCTGGTGCCGGAGCTGGCCCGGGCGGCCGGGATCGAGCTGGAGTACGACTGGCGGGCCTTCGGCGCGATCGGCGCGGACCTCGCCGACGCCGAACTGCTGGGCCTGCCGGTCGGCACGCCGCTGCTGGTCCGCGAGGGCGTCAGCTGCACACCGGACGGCGCCCCGGCGCTGTACGTCCGGCGCCGGATCGTCGGCAGCAGCGCCCGGTTCGTGCTGCACTACCGCGAGCACCCCGACCGCTAGCGCCCCCGGCCCGGGTACCGCGGGACCGGCCGGCCTCACCCGTCCGCCCGGGGGCCGGGACCCGGCGGCACCAGCGTGCGGAACGCCTCCTCCCAGGCCTCCGGCAGCCATGGCTCCGAACTCCCGACCATGATGTGGCGCCGCGTCATCGCCCCGAGCGCGGCCCCGAGCGCGTGCGCCCGCAGGTCCTCGTCGGGATCGGTGCCCAGGCGCCCGGCCGCGGCCTCGATCGTCCGCTGGACGAACGTGTCGACCTGGAGGATCGCGTGGTCGTGCACGGACCGGACGTCGAGGAAGCGCCGGCGCAGCAGCCGGCGCCGGGCGGTGTGCTCGGCGGGCTCCTCCAGCCGGCCGCCGGTCGCGGTCAGGGCGTGCCAGAACGCCTCCCAGAGGCCGAGGGCGGCGGGGGCGGCGGCGAACTCGTCGATGATCTGCCGACCGAAGTCCCAGCCGAAGAGCAGGGACTCCTTGCTGGGGTAGTACCGGAAGAAGGTGCGGTGGGCGACGTCCGCGCGCCGGCAGATCTGGTCCACGGTGGTGCGCTCGAAGCCCTGCTCCTCGAAGAGGTCCAGCGCCGCCGTGCGGATCGCCTCGCGCGTCCGCGCCTTCTTGCGGTCGCGCAGCCCGGTCTCGACGACGGCCTCCGCCCCGACCACCACCCCGTCCACGGTCTCCGCCACGGTTTCGGCCCCCTGCCCCTGCATGTTCCCTGGCCCTGCCCTTCTCCGACGGTTCTCCGTCACTCGTACGCAATCACGCCTGGCGCGGCCCGCTCAAGGCGAGCGCCAAGTCGTCGACACCTCGTCACGTGAAGTTTGCACAACTGCCTTTTGGCAGTTGTGCCACTTCCGAATGGTGGTCTGCGGCGGCAGCCCCACGCTGTCGGCCCCCACCTTCGATCCGAGGAACACCGAGGAACCATGAAGCGGAACAAGCACGTTCTGGCAGCGGCCATCTGCACGGTCACCATCGCCCTCACCGCCGGCGCCTGCTCGGCCTCCGACACCGCGGTGTCCGGCGGCTCCGCCCAGGCCGCCCCGGCCGCCGACGGCCAGGCGACCGACGGCGGCACGCTGAAGATCGGCCTGGACCGCCCCTTCGCCAAGCTCGACCCGGCCGACAGCACGCTGACCTCGCTGCCCGTGCTGGTCCTGGCCAACGCGCTGTACGACCCGCTGATGGTCAACGGCGACAACGGCACCGTGCAGCCCTACCTGGCCAAGGGGTTCACCCCCAACGCGGACGCCACCGCCTGGACCCTGGAGCTGCGCGAGGGCGTGAAGTTCAGCGACGGCAAGCCGCTGGACGCCCAGGCCGTGGTCGACCACGTCAACCGGCTGGCCAAGCCGGAGAGCAAGTGCTCCTGCGCCACCGACGCCGCCACCATCGGCGGCGTGACGGTGAACAGCCCGACCAGCGTCGTCTTCACCCTCAAGACCCCGAACGCGGCCTTCCCCAACCTGTTCACCCGCTCCCTCGGCTACGTCTCCGAGGCCCCGAACGGGGACGCCCCGGCGGTCGGCTCCGGCCCGTACACCGTGGAGAGCGTGCAGCCGGGCGTCTCGGTGACCGTCGCCCGCAACGCCTCCTACTGGGGCGACAAGGGTCACGCCGAGAAGATCGTCTACCGGGTGCTGGCCGACTCCGACAGCCGCTACCAGTCGCTGCGCTCCGGCGACGCCGACCTGATCTGGGCCGAGACGCCCGCCCAGCTGAAGCAGGCCGCCGGGGACGGGCTGCGCGTCGCCACCGGCCCCAGCTCCACCTCCACCATCCTGTTCAACACCAAGGCCGCGCCCTTCGACGACCCGCGCGTGCGCCAGGCCATCCAGTACGCCATCGACCGCGAGGCCCTGGAGAAGGTCGTCTACCTCGGCCAGGGCAAGGTCTCGGACGGTCCGATCGGCTCCGTCTCCCCCTACCACTCGGCCGCCGCCACGTACCCGGCCCGCGACGTGACCAAGGCCCGCGCCCTGCTCGCCGAGTCCGGCCACCCGGACCTCTCCTTCGAGTACCAGGTCGACAACCGCCCCGAGGGCCAGCAGCGCGCCACCGTGATCCAGCAGATGCTGGGCGAGGCCGGTGTGAAGGTGACCGTCAAGCCGATGGACCCGGCCACCCTGGGCACCTCGCTGATGCAGCGCACGTTCCAGGTGCAGGACTTCATGACCAGCCTGTTCGGCGACACCGACACCGCGCTGGCCAACCTGTACGCCCCCGGCTCCCCGTACAACTTCACCGGCTGGAGCAACCCGCAGGCCACGCAGTCGATCGCGGCCGGGCGCGCCGCCCTGGACCCGGCCCAGCGCACCGCCGCCTACAACGAGGCCGCCAAGGCCGTCGTGGCCGAGGCCCCGATGCTGTTCCTCACCGAGAACGCGGCCGGCTTCGTGGCCACCAGCAAGGTCGGCGGCCTGCCCGACCTCTCCAAGCGGGCCGTCGTCAACGTCTCCCCGGCCACCCTCTGGGTGAAGAAGTGACGCCCCGGATCCTCGGCCTCGCCGGACGGGCCGGCCGCGCCGCCGCCGTCCTGCTGCTGGTCACCGTCGCGGCGCTCAGCCTGCCGCACCTGATGCCCGGCTCCCCCGCCGTCGCCGCCCTCGGCCCCACCGCCACCCCCGAGCAGATCGCCGCCTACGAGGCCAAGCTCGGCCTGGACGAGAACGTGCTCACCGCCGCCTGGCGATGGCTCGGCGACGCCCTGCACGGCGACCTCGGGCACTCGCTCACCAGCGGCGCCGCCGTCACCTCCGAGCTGGCCGACCGGATCCCGGTCACCCTCGAACTCTTCGTCTCCGCCCAGCTGGTGGCGCTCTGCCTGGCCGTGCCCGTCGCGCTGCTCTCGGCCTGGCGGCCGGGCGGCGCGGTGGACCGGATCGCCACCGCGGGCGCCTTCGTCTGGCTCGCCGTACCGGGCTTCGTGCTCGCCCTGCTGCTGATCTGGATCACCGCCGTACAGCTGCGGATCCTGCCCGCCACCGGCTGGGTGCCGTTCGCCGAGGACCCGGTGGAGAACCTCCGGCACCTGGTGCTGCCCGCACTCACCCTGGGCCTCACCGAGGCCGCCGTCTTCACCCGCACCCTGCGCGGGCAGCTGCTGGACACCCTCGACCAGACGTACGTCGCCGCCGCCCGCAGCCGGGGCATGGGCACCGTAAGGCTGCTGCTGCGGCGCGCGCTGCGGCCGTCCTCGCTGCCGCTGGTCACCCTGCTCGGCATCGGCGTGGGCACCTCGCTCGGCGGCTCGGTGCTGGTCGAGACGCTGTTCGCGGTGCCCGGCGTCGGCAGCCTCGCCTCCAACGCCATCGGCGCCCGCGACTTCCCCGTCATCCAGGCCGTGGTGGTGGTCAGCGCGCTCGGCGTGGTCGCGGCCACCCTCGCGGTGGACCTGCTGTACCGCAAGCTCGACCCGAGGATCGCCCATGACCACCGTTGAGAGCACCCTGGCGCCGCCGACCGCGCCCGCCCGCAAGCGCCGCCGGCGGCCCCCGGCGGGTGTCCTCGCCGCGGCCGCCTGGCTGGCCGTGGTCGCGCTCGCCGCGCTGCTGCTGCCGCTGCTGCCCGGCTTCGACCCGCTGCACGGCGACTTCGCCGCCCCCTCGGCCGCGCCCGGCCCCGGGCACTGGCTGGGCACCGACGCCTCCGGGCGGGACGTCCTCCAGCGGACGATCGCCGGGGCCCGCGCCTCCTTCGCGGTGGCCGGGCTGACCGTCGCCGTCGGCCTGCTCGGCGGGGGCGCGCTCGGGGTGGCCGCCGGCTGGTTCCGCGGCCCGGTCGACAAGGCCATCGGCTTCGCCACCGACCTGCTGATGTCCGTCCCCACCCTGATCCTGGTGATGATCGCGGTCTCGCTGCGCGGCCCCAGCCTGCCCGTGATCGGCACGCTGATCGGCCTGTTCACCGTGCCGGCCTTCACCCGGGTGGTGCGCGCCGTGGTGCTGTCGCTCAGCGAGCGCGGGTTCGTCCAGGCCGCCCGGATGATCGGCACCTCCCCGGCCCGCATCCTGCGCCGCGAGGTCGTCCCGCACGTCGCGTCGGCCGCGCTGACCTTCGCCTTCACCGCCACCACGGTCGCCATCGTCGCCGAGGGCTCGCTCAGCTTCCTCGGTTTCGGCCTGCGCCCGCCGGAGCCGTCCTGGGGCGGCATCATCGCCGAGGGCCGGACCACGCTGGGCAGCGCGCCGTGGATCTCGCTCGCCCCGGCGGCGGTGCTCTGCCTGACCGTCCTCGCCCTCAACTACCTCGGCGAGCGCCTGCGTTCGCCCGCCCAGAAGGGACAGTCCCGCTGATGGCCACCCCGGTCCTGGACGTCCGCTCGCTCAACACCGTGATCCACGCCCCCGACGGCCGCGCGCTGCACATCCTGCACGACGTCAGTCTCACCATCGACGCCGGCGAATGCCTGGGCGTGGTCGGCGAGTCCGGCTCCGGCAAGTCCGTGCTCGCCCGCACCGTCCTGGGGGTGCACGGCCGCACCACCCGGGTCGAGTCCACCGGGCAGGTGCTGCTCAGCGGCGAGGACCTGCTCACCGCCGCCCCCGCCCGGCGCGCCGAACTGCTCGGCACCGGCGTCGCCATGGTCCACCAGGACCCGATGACCTCGCTCAACCCGGTGGTGCGGATCGCCGACCAGGTCACCGAGTCGCTCACCAACCGGAAGCGGCTCGGCCGCCGCGCCCGGCGGCAGACCGCCACCGAACTGCTCGCCGCCGTCGACGTCCCCGACCCGGCCCGGCGGGCCCGCGCCTACCCGCACGAGCTCTCCGGCGGCCTGCGCCAGCGCGTCGGCATCGCCGCCGCGCTGGCCGGCAGCCCCGCCCTGCTGCTCGCCGACGAACCCACCACCGCCCTGGACGTCACCGTCCAGCGCACCGTGCTCGACCTGCTCGACCGGCACCGCGAGACCCGCGGCCTCGCCACCCTGCTGATCACCCACGACATCGGCCTGCTGTACGGGCGCGCCCGCCGGATCGCCGTGATGTACGGCGGCCGGGTGGTGGAGAGCGGCCCCACCGAGTCCATCACCGAACGGCCCGCCCACCCGTACACCGCCGCACTGCTGCGCTCGGTGCCGCGCGTCACCGGGCCGCTGCGGCGCACCCTGCCCGCCATCGCCGGCTCCCCGCCCGACCTCGCCAAGCCGGCCACCGGCTGCCCGTTCGCCCCGCGTTGCGAACGCGCCGCCGCCGTCTGCACCACGGCCGCGCCGCCCGTCCACCGGGCCGGGCCCGCGCACACGGCCGCCTGCCACTTCCCCCTCTCCCCCCTCGCTCCTCTCGGCACCTCGGAGGCCGCCGCATGACCACCGTCCTGCACGCCACCGGCCTGACGGTGGTGCACCGCACCCGGTCCGGCCCGCTGCACGCCGTCAGCGGGGTCGGCCTCGAACTGCGGCAGCGCCGCACCCTCGCCCTGGTCGGCGAGTCCGGCTCCGGCAAGAGCAGCATCGCCAAGGCCCTGCTCCGGCTGCCCCCGCCCACCTCCGGCACCGTCACCCTGGACGGCACCGACCTCGGCTCGCTCTCCGCCCGCGCGCTGCGGGCGCTGCGGCCCCGGATGCAGATGGTGTTCCAGGACCCGATCTCCTCCCTCAACCCCCGCCGCCGGGTGCGCGACCTGGTCGCCGAACCGCTCGACGCCCACCCCGACCCGGCCCGCGACCGCGAGGCCGTCATCGACGAACAGCTGGACGCCGTCGGCCTCTCCCCCGCCCTGTTCGGCGACCGCCGGCCGGGCCAGCTCTCCGGCGGCCAGGCGCAGCGCGTCGCCATCGCCCGGGCGCTGGCGGCCGAACCGCGGGTGCTGATCGCCGACGAGGCCGTCTCCGCGCTCGATGTCTCCGCCCAGGCCACCGTGCTCAACCTGCTGCGCCGGCTCACCGACGAGCGCGGCCTGGCCAGCCTGTTCATCTCGCACGACCTCGGTGTGGTCCGGGCGGTCAGCGACGACATCGCCGTCCTCCAGCTCGGCCGGATCTGCGAGCAGGGCCCGACCGAGGAGGTGCTGGCCGCCCCCGCCCACCCGTACACCGCCGCCCTGCTCGCCGCCGTCCCCGAGCCCGGCCGCCCGCTCGGCGACACCGGTCTGCTCCCCGCCGACCCGCCGTCCCCGCTGGACCCGCCGTCGGGCTGCCGCTTCCGCACCCGCTGCCCACTGGCGGACGAGCGCTGCGCCACCGAGGCACCGGCCCTGCGCGCGGTGTCCCCCGGGCGGACGGTCGCCTGCCACCGGCCACTGCTGCCGGTCGACTGAGGCGGAGGTGCCGACGCTCCGGGTTGCCTGCGATTCCCCCCCCGGCAGGCCCGACCGTCCACCGCTGCGGACAGGATGCGAAAACCGGCCGGTCATCCGCCTCCGGACCCCCGCCACCACCGGGCCCCGCACCCCGCTCCAGGCCCCGCCCCGGCGGCGGTCCGGCCGTGGGAATCCGGTAAAATTCCGGCCGGATCATCAGGCGTTTCCCGGGGCGGAGCAGAGCGGCATGGCGGCGGGAGACAATCAGGACACACCCGCCGAACTGAGCCGCTGCTACCTCGGCCTGCTCGCCGACGTCTCCCGCACCGGACGGCTGCTGCGCCGCGCCGAGCTGGAGAGCCTGCGCGCGCTCGGCGAGCGCAGCGCCGAGGCCGGGCACGGGCTGCGCGAGGTGGTCGCCCAGTGCCTCGCCGCCACCCGGCAGGCCTGGCAGACGCTCCCCGGCATCTCCACCGCCGCCACCGTCAGCGAGCTGCGCCGGACGGGCGACGCCGTACTGGCCGCCACCGAAGCCGCGCTCGCCGCGCTCGGCGAGGGCCACGAACGGGCGCAGCGGCTGGCGGTCCGTCAGGAGGAGTCCGCCCGGCGGGAGTTCATCGACGACCTGCTGCACGGCCGCAGCGACCTCGGTCTGCTGGCCGAGCGCGCCGAGCGGTTCGGGCTGCGACTGGCGGGCGCGTACGCCGTCGCGGTCGCGGTCGGCGACGAGCCGTACCCGGACGTCCATCCGCTGGCGCACCGGGTGGAGCGGGAGCTGGTCGGCCGGTTCGGCGAGCGGGACATGCTGCTGGCCGGCAAGGACGGCCGGCTGGTCTGCATCGCGCCCGACAGCGAGCGCGCGGTGCTGGAGGCCTTCGCCGAGCTGGCGCTCCGCCCGGGCCCCGGCTACCGCCCGGTGCTGCGGGTGGCGACCGGCCGCCGGCACTCGGGCGCCAGCGGCGTGCTGCGCAGCTACGAGGAGGCGCTCGGCGCGCTGGACTACGCCGCCCGGCTCGGTCTGTCCGCCCAGCAGCTGAGGGCCGAGGAGCTGCTGGTGTTCCCGGTGCTGATGCGGGACCGGGCGGCCATGGCCGACCTGGTGCGCAGCGTGCTGGGCCCGCTGGTGGAGGCCCGGGGCGGCGCGCGGCCGCTGCTGGACACCATCGCGGTGCAGGCCGAGGCGGGGTACGTCAACGCCGAGGCGGCCCGCCGGCTGGGGCTGAGCGTCCGCACGCTGGGCTACCGGCTGGAACGCATCAAGGCGTTGACCGGTTACGACCCGGCGGACGCGCTGCACCGCTTCACCCTGGAGACGGCCGCGATGGGCGCCCGGCTGCTCAGCTGGCCGGAGCAGCCGCTGTAGGGCTTGTCCGACACGCCCCGGGCGGGCGGTACGGCCCGGCCCGCGCGTTCCAGGGTGTCAAGAGGGCGTCAAGATTGCCGGATCCTGGCAATGTGCGAACAGCCCTTCGACTGTCACGATCTCCGTGGCGCCGAGGTGGCGCCGCCGGAGAGAGCACGGGGGGCGGGGCGCGATGGGGGGATTCGTCGAGGCCGCGCTGGGCTTTCCGGCGGCGCTGTTCAGCTTCGCGCTGGTGGTGGTCATCGGGTACTGGTTGCTGGTCGTACTCGGTGGCATCGGGGTCGACGCCCTGCACGGGGGACATGGCGTCGATCCCCACGTCGGCGCCCCGCATGTGGGGCACGGTGTCGGCCACCACGACGGCGTCCCGCACGGGGGCGACGACGCCGGCCACCACGGGGGCACGGTGGCCGGGCTGGGACTGGGCGGGGTACCCGTGACGGTGGCGGTCTCGCTGCTGGTCGCGCTCGCCTGGTTCGTCAGCCTGGCCGGCTCCGCCCTCACCTCGGGGGCCGTCGAGCGCGCCGGTGTGCTGGTGGTCGCCCTGGCGGCGTCCTGGACCGGTACCCGGCTGCTGCTGAAACCGATCTCGCGGCTCTTCCCCGAGGACCGGCCCGCCACCCGCGGCGACTTCGTCGGCCGGGTCTGCGTGATCCGCACCGGCCGGGTGACGGCCGACTTCGGGCAGGCGGAGGTCACCGCCGACGACGGCTCCACCGCCACCGTCCAGGTCAGGTCACTGACCGACGAGCCCGGCCTCGCGGCCGGCCGGACGGCCCTGATCTTCGACTACGACGCCGACGGCGAGCACTTCCTGGTGGCGCCGTTCGATCCGGCGCACCCCGGCCGCTGACCCCGCCCGGCTCCACCGGGCCCGCTCCACCCGACCCGCTCCACCCCGCCTTCTCCGCAGAGCTTCTCCGCAAGGCCTCTTCGCAAGACCTCTTCTGCAAAGGACACCGTGATGGACACCATCGCTGTGGGATTCGGCGTACTTGTCGCCGTCGTGCTGCTCATCGTGCTCGCCATGCTGCTGTTCGTCGGCCGGCTCTTCCGGAAGGTCGAGCAGGGCAAGGCGCTGATCATCTCCCGGACGAAGAAGGTCGACGTCACCTTCACCGGCACGATCGTCCTCCCGGTGCTGCACAAGGCCGAGCTGATGGACATCTCGGTGAAGACGGTGGAGATCCACCGCACCGGCCGGGACGGCCTGATCTGCCGGGACAACATCCGCGCCGACATCCGGATCTCCTTCTTCGTCCGGGTGAACAAGACCGTCGAGGACGTCATCAAGGTCGCCCAGGCGATCGGCACCGTGCGGGCCAGCGACCCGAACGCGGTGCAGGAGTTCTTCGCGGCGAAGTTCTCGGAGGCGCTGAAGACCGTCGGCAAGCAGCTCGACTTCACCGATCTCTACACCCACCGGCACGAGTTCCGGGACCAGATCATCGCGGTGATCGGCACCGACCTCAACGGGTACACCCTTGAGGACGCGGCCATCGACCACCTCGAACAGACCCCGATGAACCAGCTGGACTCCAACAACATCCTGGACGCCCAGGGCATCCGCAAGATCACCGAGCTGACCGCGATCGAGCACGTGCGCACCAACGAGTACCAGCGCACCGAGGAGAAGGAGATCACCCGGCAGAACGTGGACGCCCGCGAGGCCGTCCTCGAACTGGAGCGCCGTCAGGCGGACGCCGAGATCCGCCAGCGCCGGGAGATCGAGACCCTGCGGGCCAAGGAGGAGGCCGCGGTCGCCCGCGTCCAGGAGGAGGAGCGGCTCAACGCGCAGAGCGCCTTCCTGCGGACGGAGGAGCAGCTCGGCGTCCAGCGGGAGAACCAGGCCCGTGAGGTCGCGGTGGCGCAGAAGAACCGCGAGCGGGTGATCGCCGTGGAGACCGAGCGGATCGAGAAGGACCGCCTGCTGGAGGTGATCGGCCGCGACCGGGAGACCGAACTCGCCCGGATCGCCAAGGACAAGGAGGTCGAGTCGCAGAAGCGCGAGATCGCCGACGTGGTCCGCGAGCGGGTCGCGGTGGACCGGACCGTGGCCGAGCAGGAGGAGTCGATCAAGTCGCTGCGCGCGGTCGAGGAGGCCGAGCGGATGCGCAAGTCCGTGGTCATCCAGGCCGAGGCCGAGGCGCAGGAGAAGCTGGTCAAGGACATCAAGGCCGCCGAGGCCGCCGAGCAGGCCGCCGGCCACAAGGCCCGCGAGTCGCTGCTGCTGGCCGAGGCCCGGCAGCAGGCCGCCGAGCTGGACGCGGCCGCCAAGATCCGGCTCGCCGAGGGCATCCGGGCCGAGGCCGCCGCCGAGGGCCTGGCCCAGGTGCAGGTCCGCGAGCAGGAGGCCGCCGCGATCGAGAAGGTCGGCCGCGCCGAGGCCGTCGTGCTGGCCGAGAAGGCGCAGGCCGCCGCGCTGGAGATCGGCGCCAAGCTGAAAGCCGAGGCCGAGGGCCTCACCGAGAAGGCCGCCGCGATGGCCAGGCTGGACGAGGCCTCCCGCGGGCACGAGGAGTACCGGCTGCGGCTGGCCGCCGAGAAGGACGTCCGGCTGGCCGGTCTCGACACCCAGCGGCAGATCGCCGAGGCGCAGGCCACGCTGGTCGCGGCCGGGCTGGAGAAGGCCAACATCGACATCGTCGGCGGGGACGGGATCTTCTTCGACCGCCTGGTGCAGTCGGTGACGGCGGGCAAGAGCGTGGACGCGTTCGTCGCCCACTCCGACACCGCGCGCGCCCTGGCCGGGCCGTGGCTGGACGGCAGCGCCAGCTTCACCGACGACCTCACCCGGGTGCTGTCCTCCGTCTCCACCGCCGATGTGCAGAACCTCACCGTGTCCGCGCTGCTGATGAAGCTGATCGGCTCGGGGGCCGGCGAGCAGGCCGGTCAGCTGCGGCAACTGCTCTCCTCCGCGCAGAAGCTGGGCATCGCCGAGACGCCGATCGCGGCGCTCGCCGCGGCCAACGGTTCCAAGTAGCGCTCGCGGCAAGGGGAGAGACCAGCGTGGACGTCCTCGACACGGGCGCACGGCCCGACGCGGGTACCCGGCTCGACGCCGGCACCTACGAGGTGCTGCGGGACCGGCTCGCCCGGGCCGCCGCCGAACTGGCCGAGCGCGCCGGGGAGCTCAACGCCCGCCGGGCGGAGGAGTTCGGCGGGCGCGAGCTGCGGCTCACCGGCACCGGCCGGCTCACCACCGCCCGGGCCTGCGTCGCCCGGGACCTCACGGCGGCCGGCGGCCTGCTGCTGCTCGGCCACCGGCCGGCCGACGGCGCGGCCGCGGGCGGCCCGCCCGGCGTCGAGGACGTCCTCACCCTGCACCACCCCGACCTCACCGAGGCGGGCCCGCCGTCCGAGACGCAGCCCGGAGCACCGTCCGGATCGCCGTCCGCCGCTTCCTTCCTGGCGGACCCCCGGCTGCGGCAGGACGTCGCCGAACTCCACCGCTACTACCGCGACGCCCGGCTGGAGCAGCTGCGCCCGGTCGGCGGCCGTCTGCTCGCCGTCTTCCGCACCGGCCCCGCCGCCGGGGACGTCCGCGTGCTGCGCTGGCGGACCGGCGACGGCGACACCCCCGCCTACCTGGACGGGCACGGCGAACGCGACCACACCCCCGCCGACGGCCGGCAGGTCGGGTGGACCGCGCTCACCCGGGACGACCAGCTCCCCGGCCGGCCGCCCCGGGTCTCCCTCGGCGGCGACCTGCTGCTCGCCACCGAGGGCGGCACCCTCACCCTCACCACCCCCGCCGGCGACCTCCTCCACCGGGAGCCGCTGGACGAGGCACTGCAGACCCTCGCCGACGCGCAGATCGCCCACGCCCGGATCGGCACCCTGCTGCTGGTACGGGTCCGCCCCTACCAGGAGGAGACCGTCCGCCACCTGGTCTGCCACCTGCCCACCGGCCGGGTCACCCGGATCGACGCGCTCGGCCAGGCCTGCCTGCGGCTCCCCGGTGACCAGGGCGTCGCCTTCCCCGGCGGCTGCCACCTCGCCGACGGCACCGTCCGCACCTTCGACCAGCCGGTCGACGGGCTCGCCTACGAGCGGACGATCGCCGCGCCCAACGGCGAGGACGTGCTGTACGTCTTCCGCGCCCCCGCCGACGGCCGCACCCTGCTGCTCCCCTACAACAGCGTCCGCCAGGAGGCCGCCGCCCCGCTGCTCTGCCAGGGCTTCGCGCTGCTCGACGACGGCACGCTCACCGCCCTGCGCCCCAACACCGACGGGCCCACCCGGCTCCACCCGGTGCAGCTCTGGCAGACGCCGTTCACCAGCGAGCGGTACGCCGCCGCGCAGCCCGCCGGCGCGGGGCCGCTCGCCCGGATCGGCAACGCCGACCTGGTCCGCGGCCTCGCCGACTGCCTCTCGCTGGCCCGGCTGGCCGCCGCCGGCGCCGACACCCCGGCCGGCCACCAGGCCGTCCTGGCCGCCTGCACCCGCACCGCCGACCGCCACCACTGGCTCGGCGAACCGGGCCTCGGCGACCTGCACCGGCCGCTCGCCGAGATCCGCGACACCGCCCGGCAGGTCATCGCCGAGTACGAGACCGTCGCCGAACTCACCGCCCACGCCGCCCGGCAGACCGAACAGGCCACCGAACACGTCGAAGGCCTGCTCCGGGTCGTCCGCGGCGAGACCCTCGCCGACGCCACCGCCTGGGTCGACCGGCTCACCGCCCTGCGCCGGGCCCAGGGCCGGGTGGAGGCCCTGCGCGACCTGCCGCGCGCCGACCCCGAGCGGATCGACCGGCTCGCCGCCCACCTCGCCGGGGGCCTGACCGAGGCCGCCGAACGCGCCGTCACCCACCTCGCCGAGCCGGACGCCTTCACCGGCCACCGGCAGCGGGCCACCGCACTCGCCGACACCTGCGCCGCCCTCACCACGGCCGCCGGGACCGGACCGCTCGGCGAGGAACTGACCGCGCAGAGCGAGGCCCTGCAGACCGTCTCCGAACTGGTCACCACCCTCGACCTCGCCGACGCCACCACCCGCACCGGCATCCTGGACCGGCTCGCCGACGTCCTCGGCCTGCTCAACCGGGCCCGCGCCACCCTCACCACCCGGCGCCGCGAACTGCGCACCCGCGAGGCCGCCGCCGAGTTCGCCGCCGAGACGGCCCTGCTCGCCCAGGCCACCACCGCCGCCCTCGCCGCCGCCGACACCCCGCAGGCCTGCGACGACCAGCTCGGCCGACTCCTGCTGCGGATCGAGCAGTTGGAGACCCGCTTCGCCGACGCCGACCCGGCGCTCACCGAACACCTCACCGACCGCCGCACCGAGATCCACGACGCGCTCACCACCCGCCGCCAGCACCTGCTCGACGACCGGGCCCGCCGGGCCGACCGGCTGGCCGCCTCCGGCGACCGCATCCTCGACACCCTGCGCCGCCGCCTCGCCGCCCTCACCACCGCGGCCGAGATCGACGCCGCGCTCGCCGCCGACCCGACCGCCGTCAAGCTGCGCGAACTCTGCTCCCAGCTGGCCGCGTCGGGCGACCAGGTGCGGTCCGAGGAGCTGGCCGGCCGGCTCCGCGCCGCCCGCGGCCAGGCCCACCGGGCCCTGCGCGACCGCGCCGACCTCGCCGGCGACGGCCCCGGCACCCTGCGGCTCGGCCGCCACCTGTTCGCCGTCACCACCCAGCGGCCCGAACTCACCTTCGTCCCCTGGCAGGGCCGCCCCGCCTTCGCCCTCACCGGCACCGACTACCGCTCCCCCGTCACCGACCCCGCCTTCGCGGCCACCGAGCGGTACTGGGAGCAGCCGCTGGTCTCCGAGAGCGCCCGGATCTACCGGGGCGAGTACCTCGCCGCCGGCCTGCTGCTCGCCGCCGAGTCCGACGGCCTCGACCCGCTGCACGAGGCCGCCGCCGACGGCACGCTGGACGAACTCGTCCGCCGGGCCGCCGAGCAGCGGCACGACGAGGGCTACCAGCGCGGCGTCCACGACCACGACGCCACCACCATCCTCCGCGCGCTGCTGCGACTGCACGCCGAGGCCGGCCTGCTGCGCCACCCCGCCGGGGCGCGCGCCGCCGCACAGCTGTACTGGGCGTACGGCGCCGACGAACGGCAGCGGCTGGTCTGGCGCACCCGGGCCCGCTCGCTGGGGCTGGCCCGCAGCGCCTTCGGGCCGGTCCCCGCGCTGGACGCACTGGCCCGTGAACTGGACGCGGCCGTGGGAGAGTTCACCCAGGCCGCCGAGCCCGCCGGACGCTACCTCGTCGAGGAACTGGCCCGCGCCGACCTCGCCTTCGCCACCCCGCCCGCCGTCACCGCGCTACTCGACAAGTTCCACGCCGCGCCCGAGGCGACCGGCCTCACCGAGGCCCTCGCCGCCCTGCCCGACGACCCGGCCCTCCTCCCCGCCCGGCGCCAGCTCGCGCACGCCTGGCTGGAGGCCGGCACCGCGGCCACCGGCGTCCGGGCCGCCGCCGACGACCTCGCCGAGGCGGCGGCCACGCTGCTCTGCCCCGGCCTCCCCCGCTACCCCGCGGGCGGCACCGTCACCACCCGGCTCACCGGCCTGCTCGGCGACCACCCCCGGCTCCCCGGCGGCGGCCTCGACCTCAGACTGGACGAACTCCTCGCCCGGGCGGCCGACTTCACCACCCACGACGTCCCGGCGTACCGCGCCTACCAGCGCCTGCGCACCGACCTGCTGGCCGCCGAGCACGACCGGCTCCGGCTGGAGCAGTACCGCCCGGCACCGCTCAACGGCTTCGTCCGCAACCGGCTGATCGACGAGGTCTACCTGCCGCTGGTCGGCGACAACCTCGCCAAGCAGCTGGGCACGGCCCAGGCCCCCGGCAGCCACGCCCCGGCGGACCGCAGCGGCCTGCTGCTGCTCGTCTCCCCGCCCGGCTACGGCAAGACCACCCTCGTCGAGTACCTGGCCGAACGGCTCGGTCTGCTCCTGGTCAAGGTCGACGGCCCCGCCCTCGGCCACCGGGTCACCTCCCTCGACCCGGCCGAGGCCCCCAACGCCACCGCCCGCCGCGAGGTCGAGAAGCTCAACTTCGCCCTCCACGCGGGCAACAACGTGCTGCTCTACCTCGACGACATCCAGCACACCTCGGCCGAGTTCCTGCAACGGTTCATCCCGCTCTGCGACGCCCAGCGCCGCGTCGACGGCGTCCGGGACGGCCGGGCCCGCGAGTGGGACCTGCGCGGCAAGCGCTTCGCGGTCGTCATGGCCGCCAACCCGTACACCGAGACCGGCCGGCTCTTCCGGCTGCCCGACATGCTGGCCAACCGCGCCGACGTCTGGAACCTCGGCGACGTCATCGCGGGCCGCACCGACCTCTTCGCGCTGAGCTTCGTCGAGAACGCGCTCACCGCCAGCCCCCACCTCGCCCCGCTGGCCACCGCCGACCGCGCCGACCTGGACACCCTGCTGCGCCGCGCCGCCGGCGAACCGGCCCCCGGCGAGCTCAGCCGGCCCTGGCCGCCCGCCGAGACCGACCGGATGACCGCCGTCCTGGCCGGCCTGCTGCGGCTGCGCGAGACGGTCCTGACGGTCAACCGCGCCTACATCGCATCCGCCGCCCAGGACGACCGCACCCGCACCGAACCCCCGTTCCGTCTCCAGGGCTCCTACCGCAACATGGCCAAACTCGCCCAGCGCCTCGCCCCCGCCATGACCGACGCCGAACTCGACGCCCTCCTCACCGACCACTACCGCGCCGAGGCCCAGTCCCTGGGCGCCGAAACCGAGGCCCAGCTCCTCAAACTGGCCGAACTCCGGGGCACCCTGACCCCCGAACAGTCGGTCCGCTGGCAGGAGTTGAAAGCCACCTGGACCGGCGCGCAATAGTCCGACTTTCCCGGCCCGGCGGCACGACCGCGCCCTCACGCGATAGGTTCGGCCCGCCCGGCCGGAAGGGCCGGGCGGCGCTGCGGGGGTGCGGTTACTGGACGGTGGGGAGCTTCGCGGTCAGCGCGGTGGGCACCCGCACCACGTCGTCGAGGCTGTACTTGCCCGGGCCGAAGTCCGCGGCCGTCAGGCCCTTCTTCGCCCCACCGGTCACCAGCCAGACCGTCGTGCTGTCCGGCGAGACCAGCAGCGTCCCGTTCACCGGAGCGGCCTTCGCCGCCGCCTGCGACAGCCACGCACCCGGAACACCACGCAGCGGCAGCTGGTCGTACCCGAAGGCCGTGTAGTCCGCGCCGCTCAGCGGCACCGCCACCCCACCGGCCGTCACATAGATCGTCGAGTTCCCACCGGCCGCATCCCGCACGATCGTCCGGTTCGGAATCACCGCACCCGCCCGACCCGCGAGCCACTGCCCCGGAACACCCATCAACGGCCGGATGTCATACCCGTTGGCGGTCCACTCCGCGGCGCTGATCGGCAGCGCGGTGCCGCCGACCGTCACGTAGCGGCTCGGGTCGTTGCCCGCCTGGTTGTAGACCACCGTCCCGGCCGAGGGTGCGCCGGCGAGCGCGTTGAAGGACGCATCGGTGACGTTGACGATCTTCGAGAGGTCGTAGCCGTCGGCGGTCACGTCCGAGCCGGTGATCGCCAGGCCGGCACCGTCGACGATGACCTTGACCGTCGAACCGCCCGGCGCCTTGACCAGCGTTCCGGGCGGCAGCGCCGCCGGGTTGTCGTTCAGCCCGGGTGCGGTGGGGCTGTCGACGACGCCGTTGTCGTGAACCGGGAAGTAGGTTCCGTGGCCGGCGAAGTAGGGGTAGGGGATCGTCCGGTGCCAGACCCCGGAACCGCTGAACTCGTACCCGGCGTAGGAGGCGTGCGACGAGGCGGCGGCCAGGACGATACGCAGGGTCCTGGAAGGCTTCGGAGACATGACTGTTCTCCTCTACGGGCGGAAAAGAGCCGGCCTCTTCAGATCAGGACGGGCCGGAACGGGGCATTTCGGAGCTGCGAATTCAGGGCGGGGTATTCCGGAACAGCGCGTGCGGAACAGCGCGTGCGGAACAGGGCTTTCGGCGCTGGGCTTTCCACGCTGAAGGTCCGGCCCGGGGCAGTGGACACTGCGCGGTGGCGGACGGCTGCCCTGCAGGAGCAGCCGGTCGGCGGGGACCTGCGGACGGACGGGGCGGGCGGTCAGCCCCAGATCATGTCGCTGGCCAGAACGGTCGTGGGGATGCCGGTCGGCACGGGGGTGCCGGTCGCGGCGGCGGGCAGCGCCGGGGTGGCCTGCTCGGCGGCGGCGAGGGCGGGGACCAGACCGGAGAGGGCGAGGGCGAGGGCGGCGACCGCGGCGGCCCTGGCGGTGACGGTACGGAACATGGTGGTATCCCCTTCGGATGCGACGTGGCAATGGATTCCGGTGCTCGCGTCCCGCGGTGACGCTTCGACCGGTGTGCCGTTCGGGCGGTGCTCCCTGCCGGCGATCACCAGTTTGGTTCCAGTTCCAGCCCTCCGGAAGAGTTCTCCGGTGGACGGAAACGTCCCTGGACCGTTCCGTCCCGCGCTGCCGGAAGCGGACAACGGCCGGTGCGCGGCGGGGCCACAAGGTGATGTAGCCATGACATCTGGAGCGAGGCCGCCGAACGGGACAATTCGCTTCCGGGGCGCCCCTCGGGCGGCTTTCCCCTTGGCCTGAACCGTCCAGCACGCTGGCCCGGGGATGCCTCATATGAAATGATCGCGTGCGACTCGAACAAGATTTATTACCGGGGGGGCGGCAGGTGCTCACAACACTTGGCCTGGACAGCACGTCAGAAACCGTTTACCGCGCGATGCTCGCCCGCCCGCACGACGGGGTGGACGCCCTCGCCCTACGCCTCTCGCTCCCGGAGCAGCAGGTCAGAGCGGCGCTGGACACGCTCAGCGAGCTGTCCCTGCTCCGCCCCTCCGCCGAACGGCAGGGCGAGCTGCGCGCGGTCTCCCCCGACATCGGGATGGAGATCCTGATGGCCCGCCAGCAGGCCGAACTCGCGGCCCAGCAGCTGCGCATCGAGGCCTCCCGGGCGGCCGCCGCCCAGCTCATCGCCGAGTACGCCGACCTGCGCCCCAGCACCGGCCACCCCGACGTCGAGCACCTGGTCGGCCTCGACCAGATCCGCGACCGCCTGGCCTCACTCACCCGCGGCATGCGCGAGGAGGTCATGACCTTCTCCCCCGACGGCGGGCAGAAGCCCGAGAACATCGAGGCCGCCAAACCCCTCAACCAGACGCTCCTGGAGCGGGGCATCCGGATGCGCACCGTCTACCTCGACAGCGTCCGTAACAGTCCGCACACCGTGGACTACGTCAACTGGCTTGCCTCGCACGGCGGTCAGGTCCGCACCGTGCCGGTGCTGCCCACCCGGATGATCGTCGTCGACCGGACGACCGCCGTCATCCCCGTCCAGAGCGACGACACCGCCGCCGGCGCCGTCGTCCTCAACGGGCAGGGCATGCTGACCGCCCTCTGCGCCCTGTTCGAGACGGTCTGGGCCGGTGCCCAGCCCCTCGGCAGTGCCACCCCGCTGGACAAGCACGGACTCAGCGCCCAGGAGAACACCGCGCTCACCCTTCTCGCCGACGGCCACACCGACGACGCCATCGCCAAGCGCCTCGGCGTCTCCTCCCGCACGGCCCGCCGCATCGCCACCGACCTGATGGAACGCCTCGACGCCCGCAGCCGCTTCCAGGCGGGCGCGCGCGCCGTGCAGAACGGCTGGCTGCCCGGCACGGCCTGATCCGCCAACTCCCCGGCACCATCGCCGGCGGCGCCGGGGAGCGCGGCTCAGGGCGTCGGCGGCGGCGTCGGGAACAGGCTGGCCAGCGGGTTGCTGTAGGTCTTGCTGGGCATGCAGGTGGGGCCGGGGGTCTTCATGAGGTTGGCCTCCATCTCACGGAAGCCGTTGGCCGGGTCGACCTTGGCCATGGGGAGGTAGATGTAGAGCTGGACGCCGGCCGGGATGGCGCTGGGGCGGATGGTCAGGACGTGCTTGAGTCCCTCGCTCTCGATGTTCCAGCCGTGGGTGGCGAGCCAGTCCGGGTTGCCGTCGCCGTCGCCCGGCGGGTCGGCGGGGCTCTCCGGCTCGGGGGCGTGGCAGTCGGGCTCGCCGGCGTAGACGTGGGTGCGGGCGCCGAGCCGGTCCAGGTCACGCTGCAACTGGGCCGCGTCGACCGGCTTGTACGACTCCAGGACGGTCAGCCTGACGAGGTCGTCGCCGCCGCTCTGCAGGGTGTACGTCTGCCCGAACGCCACCGCGTCCCCGGCCCGTATCCGGGCTCGAATCGATTTCTCCACACCGCGTCCTGTCCGCCCGCCCACCACCGTTGCCGTGATCCGCACCACACGGCGGCCGGGCGGTGCCGCGCGGGCGGCAGGTACCGGCCGTGAGGCCCGGCCCGACGATCGGCCCGGAATCGCCACCGCATGAAATCACCGGAATGACATCTCCGTCATTCCGTCCGGGAGTCCGGCACCTCCCCCGGAAGCAACAGGGGTCCGGACGGGCCCTCGGCGCCCGCAACCCGGGCCGCCCCACCCCGCCCCGTCGGCGCAGACGGGTCCGGCCCTCCGCCGCCGCTACGGCTTCGCGGTGTTGAGGCTGGTGCTGTTCCACCAGCGCTGCTCGCCGGTCGCGAAGGACAGGTCGGTGGGCGTCCCGCCGGAGCGTGGCGTCAGCGTCGCCCGGTAGGTGGTCTTCTCGGCGAACGGGCTCTGCTGCTGGTCCAGTCCGACACCTTCCTGAAGGGTGTCGCGGACGGTGGCGACGGTCACCAGGGGCACCTCGTCCAGCGCGGCCTGGGTCGGCGCGGGGGTGAGAGCGGTGACCTCGCGCACCTCGTCCCAGTGGTCGGGCCTGGCGAGCCGGTGCGCGAGGTAGGTCTCGGTGGTCGTGCCGAAGAGCAGTCCGGTGAAGTGGGGCGGGTAGTCGGTGGTGCCGATCGGCTCGAAGTACCGGACGCCGGGCGGCTGGACCTTCACCGTGGTGGTGACGGGCCTGCCGGTGCCGTCCAGCAGGGTCTGGAACTCGCGGCCGCCGGTCGTGGTGTCGGCCAGCACCCGTTCGACCTGTGCGGTGAAGGACGCCCTGGCCCCCGACGCGAGGTCGCCGAGGCGGAAGGGGTCGTCGGCGCTGGTGAACAGGGAGTGGTAGCGCCGCTTGCCCGGGGGGACCGGGGAGTTGAGGTCATCGATGTAGGCCGTTCGCGCCGCGGTGTCGAGCTCCGGCCGGAACATCAACTGGAACGCGTGGGCCGGTACGTGGAACAGGGAGAGGTGGTAGGCGAACTGCGTGCTCCGCCCGAGCAGGATGAACCGGTGCTGCATCTTCAGCGGGTCGCTGCCCGGAGGCATGTCCATGAATGTTTCCTCACGTCTTCAGGTAAAAGGAGATTGACGGTGCGTCAGATGAACTGGGCGAGGGAACCCGGCCCACCCGGGGACCGCCGGCGCTGCCAGAACGGGCGGCTGTGCCACCGCTCCTCGCCGATGTGGATCTGGCGGTGGCCGTACCGGTAGGCGTCGAAGGTCTCGCCCAGCCGCGCCGCGTAGCCGTCCAGCGCGCCGGCCTCGCCGCGGAGCCGGGCGTCGATCGCCTGGCCGGCGCAGAGACCCGAGTAGAGGGCGGTGAGGATGCCCTGCGAGGAGAGCGGGTCGAAGGCGATCGCCGCGTCCCCGGCCGCGATCCAGCCCTCGCCGGCGAGCGGCTCCAGCCGCGCGGTGTGCGCGGCGCAGCGGCGCGGTGAAGCCCCCGCGAGGGGCGAGCGGCCGACGGCGAGCCGGGCCGTGTGGCGGGTGGCGGCGAGCCGGTCGAGGAAGGCCCCTGGGTGGCCGAGGCCGGGCGGGGCGAGGTCGGTGTCGGTGAAGTAGGTGACGAGCCGGTGGGCGGGGGTGTGGGGCGCGGTGTACCACCAGCCGTCGGGGGCGGACTCGACGAGCGAGGCCCCCTCGCTGTCGGCGGGGCCGGCGGTCAGGCGCAGGTGGACGGCGATCAGCCGGTCGTAGCGGTGGCGGCGGGCTCCGCACCTGGTCGCGAGCGAGGCGCGGCGGCCGGTGGCGTCGACCAGCCACCGGCAGCGCACCGGGCGGGCCGCACCGTCGGCGCGTACGGTCACCTGCCATCCGCCGCCGGGGTGGGGGGCGGGGTGGGTGACCGTGGCGCGTTCGGCGACGTCCGCCCGGTGCGTGCGGACGGCGGCGCGCAGCAGGCGGTCGAAGGCGGGCCGGTCGAGGTGCCAGCCGTGCCCGTACGGGTCGGTGATGAAGTCCGTCCGGTGCAGGTGCGGTGAGCCCCAGGCGGAGAGGGTGGCGCGGCAGGGGCGGTGATCGGCGTCGAGCGACCGGATGTCGACGCCGAGGTCGTGGAGGAGCAGCCGGGCGGCGGGCACGAGGGACTCGCCGGTCTTGGACGGGCCGCCGCCCGCGTCGGCGAGCAGGACGGTGCGTCCGGCCCGGGCCAGGGTGAGGGCGGCGGCGGCGCCCGCCGGGCCACCGCCCGCGACGACGGCGTCGTACCGGTCGGTCCCGTACCGTTCGGCGTACGGACCGTCGTACAGGTCGGCGTACGGGTCGGTGTCCGGGTCGGCGTACGGGTCGGTGTCGTACCGGCGGGCCGTGCGGCTCTCGGTGGGCGCCGCCGCCGTGGTCACCGGGTGTCCCGGAACGGGTCGACCTTGGCGAGGTAGCCGGCCGAGATCTCCTCGGGCCGGAACACGCTGGTGCGGGCGACCTCGTCGGCCGCGTGCTGCTCGACGGTGGCGCGCTGCTCCTCGGCCAGCCGGGGGTGACCGGCCTCGCGCACATGGATGTTGACGAGGTTCTGGCGGTCGTCGACCGGGCCGAGCGAGGGGTCGGGCGTGGACTCCACCAGGATCGCCTTCGGGAACTTGTCGTCCACCGTGTAGGGGTTGGTCTCGACGACGCCGAACTTGGACCAGTTGTCGACCATGTTCCGCAGGCCGGTCTGCTTGTCCGGGCTCAGGAACCGCAGCCACACCGCCCGCTTCACGAAGGCCTCTTCACGCCGGTCCTCGGTGATGGTGCCGTTCGGGGCCTGGTTGACGATGTCGAAGTCGGTCTTCTTCAGCACGTGGTTGGGCACCCGGGCCGGCCAGAAGGACGGCAGGTAGGGGCTGTAGCGGGGGCCGATGTTGGCCCGGAGTTCGTAGCCGGAGCGGCAGCTCGCGGTGTCGGTCTGCCAGGGGACGCCCATCCAGCGGGTGAGGCCGCCCGGCATCTGGGCGTGCAGGGGGCCGTTGGCCGACAACGCGCGTTCCGGCAGGAGGTACTGACCGTAGTCGGGTTCGGGATCGTCGTCCGGGCGGTGGCTGATCCGGAACGGCTCGGCGTAGAGGGTGTCGTGGCGGATCGGCCAGGTGACCTCGCAGCCGGGGTGGAAGGCGTCGGCGAGACAGTAGTCCAGGGCGGCCCGGTCGAGCAGCCCGGGCTGCAGCTCGACGGGAGCGCCGTCCAGCGACTGGTAGGCGGTGTGCTTCGTCTTGTCGTCGAAGTTCCCGTCCACCCACTGGGCGAGCATCTGGTCCTGGGTCGTCGTCAGGACTCCGTACTGGCGGGGGGACTTCGCGGGGACGGCCATGGCGTCCCCGTAGAGCCAGGGCCAGGGCAGCGGGGACAGGCCGTCCCGGTCGTAGCTGCGCATCTGGTAGTACACGCGCTGGCGGAGGTCGTGGTACTGGTCCTTCTTGCTGCCGAGGACGGCGAGCAGTCCGGGCGAGGTGAAGTCGTTGGGGCCGTTCCAGCCGTACTCGGCGGCGAAGCCCTGGTTGACCCACTGGTGTCCGTTGAACCGCTGGAGCAGCGGCTTGATGTGTTCGTCGAAGACGACCGTGGTGGGGGCGGGCAGGTCACCGGTCTGGACGAAGAGGTCGTACAGCAGGTCGTGGAGCGTCACGATGCCCTTGACGTCGGGCGCGTAGTTCGGGGGTGCGACCACCACCCAGGCCGGTTTCACCTCCACCGACGTGCCGTCGATGGTGACCTCGGCGGTCACCGGACCGTCGGAGATGTCGTCGTACCAGCCCTCGTTGTTGCCGAAGGTGGTGAGCGGGGACGGCGGGCTGGTGAACGAGGCGGAGCTGCCCCTGCCGCCCAGGACGACGAGCCGGCCCTTGTCGTCGGTCCGCAGCTCTCCCAGGTGGACGGGGATGTTGTTGATCTTCCCGGTGTCGAAGCTCTGGCCGCTCCGGCCCGCCCCCGTGATCGTCCGGGGGCCCGGGTCGATGGTCAGCACGTCCCTGGCGAGCGCGTTGTTGCGCCGTTCGTACTGGTCCTGCGACAGGCTCTGGGCCTCGGGGATGTCCAGCGCGAGCGAGAACTTGTACCAGGCCGCCTTCCGGTTGGCCAGGTGGACCGTCCACTCGACACCGGCACCGCCCTGTCCGTCCAGGATCTCCCGGACGACCTTGCCGTCCTTGTCGTAGCCGTAGACGCGGAAGCGCGCCGCCTGCCGTTTGATCCTGCCGGTGCCCTCCTTGTAGGAGCCCGGGCTCCTGGGCGGCTCGTCCGGTGTCTCCGGTCCGTAGAAGAACGTGTCACCGTTGCCCACCCGCGCGACACCGATCGCGGGGTGGATCTTCACATAGGCAATGGCGGTCATCTGGCTGGCTCCTGGAAGCTCGCGGGCTCCGGCGGGACGACGGGGCCTCGGACGCGGACGCCCCGGGGTCGGGCGGTGGCCGGCGGCCGCTTCGGGCGGAACCGCCGGGGTCCGTACCGCCGGCTTCGCGCCCTCCCCACCGTGGGAGCGCGTGGGCCGCACACCGGCTGACGGGTGCACGAAGGGATGCCGCGCGGGGATGTCCGCGTCTCCAGCATGTGACCGGGGCCATCGCCCGTCACGCCGGGTACGGCCAATCAAGGGAGCCGGCGTTCGAATGCCCGGTCGACGCCGGCCCCCGCCCCCGCACGCCGGGGGCTACGCCGCCCACGCCCCGGCCGGACGCGGCGAGGCCTCGGCGGAAGCGGCCAGCCGGTCGAGCATGGCGCGGGCGGCCGCGGTGCGGCGGTAGGGCGCCAGGCAGGCGCGGAGCAGCTCCAGGGCGGCTGTCACGCGGGCCGAGCGCAGACAGGGATAGTCCCGGCAGAAACCCTGCGCGGTGACGCAGGCCGCCTCGATCAGGCCGACCCGGATCTGGAGTTCGGCCAGCCGGGCCGCGGTGAGGGCGCGGGAGCGCCGCTCGGACGGCGGGTGGTGGCGGAGGGACCGCTTGAGGGCGCCGATCGCACCGGTGACGTCGCCGGTCGAGGTCAGCACCTCGGCCTGATGACGGGCCAGTTGGGCCGGATGGTAGGCACCGGGGCCACTGTCGCCGGGATCGGCTTTCGCCAGGTGGCGTTCAGCCTCGCGCAGCTGGGCCAGCGCGCGGTCGCGGTCCCCGTTCGCCGCCGTGGTCACGGCGAGTTGGCCGATCAGGAAGGCGGCCGTCATGTGGGCCGTCCAGCTGTGCTGTTCGGCGGCGCGCTCGGCGAGGAGGTGGGCCTCGCGCAAGTGGCCCAGACCGTAGGCGTGTTCACTCATACCGCGAAGCACGATCGCGCCGGTGACACCGTCCCCGCTCTCGCGGGCCAGGCCGAGGGAGGCGAGCTGGTAACGGCGGGCAAGCCCGTGCAGGTGCTCGTCGGAGCACATGGACCCGGCGAGGCAGACCAGCAGCGCGGCGGACGACAGCAGGCGGTCGGGAACGGTCGCGGCACGGTGGGTCCGCAGCCACAGCGTGACGTCGCCCGCCAGATAGGCGACCAGGGCGGTACGGGTGTGGCCGCCCCCGAAAGCGGCGTCCGCCCGGGAGAACATCGCGGTCATCGTCTCCACCATCTCGGCCCGCGACAGCCCGAACCGGGTACTCGGCCCCGGCCGGTTCCTTGCCGCCGGCCTCGCGGGCGTCTCCTCGGCCCGGCTGGGCGCGGCGAGTTGGATCTCGTGGTAGACGGTGTGACGTAACGCGGGGCGACGGGCGGGATCGGCGTCGGCAGCACACAGTTCGACCAGCTGGCGCACGCCGCACCGGTCGCCGAGGACCGGAACCGCACCCTCCGGGGCGGTGAGGCCCGTGAGACCGGTCAGGCCGGTCTCCGCGATCGCGACCGGTCGCCCGATCCGGCGGGTGAGCACCTCGGCGACCAGTACCGCGATCCGCGCGGGCGGCCGGGTACCGGCCAGCCAGCGGCACACCGCGGCCCGGCCGTAGGTGAGCACCAGGCCGCTCTCCCGGCCCGCGCCGTTGACGGCCTCGGCCAGACCCCGGCCCGTCCAGGAGGCCTCGTCCAGCAACGCGCGCAGCCGGACGTTGGGAGGGCGTGCGGTCATGGCGTTCTCCCTGCTCGGGCACGGCCCGCCACCCTTCGCGGCGACCGGAGGAGGCAACGACCTCAAGAGCGCCTCGCCGCTCGAACCGCCGATATGAAAGGGGTGCCGGGCCCCGGGCGGCAATCCGCCGGACCCGGCCTGGAACGCCGTCCCGCACCCGGCCGATTTCACAAGTTCACAACATGCAACGCCCTCAACGTATCCGTCCGCCGAACTCCTTGTGCCCGGGTGGCCGCCGCCGTCTACTGGCAGGTATCGACCCTCGGAGGAGGAGCGGCCCCGGCGGACGGAGAACGCACCGTTCGAGCGTCCTCCCGTACAGCAGCTGCGTGGGCTACCGGTCGCCCGGGGCGATCCACTGCTCTCCCCTCTGCCCCAGTGCCCGGTATTCAGGAAAAGCGGAGTCCGAAATGGCGAGATCCGCATGGATGTTCACCAGTCCGGGGGCGCACCTGGCAGGCGCCTTCCGGCCACATGCCAACGGGATCCAGGAGCATCGCATGCTCCTGAAGGAGGTGGACAAGGCCGCCGCCGAGTACGGCTGGGGGCCGGTCTCGCCACTGCTGCTGCAGAGCACCGACGCCCGGATCCCCAGGACCCCCGAGGGCCCCGAGACTCCCGAAGGCCCCGAGCACCTGTGGCTCGGCTTCTACTCCACCTCCCTCGTGCTGGCCGACATCCTCGAACAGGCCGGTGTCCGCGCCGATGTCCTCCTGGGACACAGCAGCGGCGAGGTGACGGCGCTGGTCGTCGCGGGTGCGCTCGGCGTCGCGGACGGTGCGCGGCTGCTCTGCGAACGGTTGAAGGCCGTGACCGAGGCAGACCTGCCACCGGGCGCGATGCTCGCCCTCGACACCGATGTCCACCGGGCGCGGCACCTGTGCGGCGCCGCGGGCGACGGCTCGCTGACCGTCGCCGTCGACAACGGCCCCCGCCAGGTGGTGGTCTCCGGGCGCGCCGACGCCGTCGACGTGGTACGGCAACTGGCCGGGACGGCCGGGGTGAAGGCCACTGTGCTCGGCATTCCCGGCGCCTACCACAACCCGATGCTGGCCGCGGCGGCCCACCGGTTCGCGCTGGCCACCGCGGATGTGCCGATCCGGCCACCCACGACGCCGGTGTACTCGCCGCAGCTGGGCCGGTACCTGTCCAGCCGGGCGGAGGTCCGGGAACTGCTGGACGGGTTGCTCATCCTGCCCGTCGGCTTCCGGGAGACGTTGACGCGGCTGTACAGCGACGGCGTCGCGACGTTCGTCGAGTGCGGTGCCCGCAGTGTGCTGAGCGACCTGGTGTCCGCGAATCTTCCGGCCGGTGCGAGCGCGGTCCCCCTCCTGCCCGGACGGGCGGCGGCGTCGGTGCTGCGCGAGCGCGTCGGGTCGCTGCTCTCGGGGGACGGGGCCGTCGACGCGAAGCCCGTCGCCCTCGGGGCACCGGCCGACGAAGCCCCGCCGACACCGGCCGGCCCGGTCCTGCCCGCGTCCGAGCCGCCGGGCACCGCACCCGCAACAGCCGGCACCGCACCCGGACCGGTGCCTGATCTCACGCCTCACCCGGGTGCCGTGCCCGCGGCCACAACCGCCGAGGCCACGGACGCAGAGTCCGCAGCCGCCGGGCTGCCTCCGCACGACGAGCTCGTCACGCGCATCCGGCAGGTCTACGCCGACGCCCTCCAGTACCCCGTCGAGGTCATCGAGGAGGACTCCGAGCTGGAGGCCGAACTGGGGGTCTCGTCCCTCAAGCACACCCAGGCGTTCGTCCGTCTCCTGGACCTCTTCCGCCTGCCGACGCCGCCCGAACAGGTACGGGTCGCCTCCTACCGCACCGTCGGCCAGGTCGCGGAGCTGCTCCGGCAGCTCGCGGCAGGGCGACCGGCGGCCGAAGGTGACGGATCATGACATCGCGTACCGGACCTGCGGACCGCTCGGTCGCGGTTGTCGGGATGGGGGCCGTCGCACCGGGCGCGAACAGCCCCGAGGAGGTGTGGCGGGTCCTCACCTCGGACGAGCGCCGGTTCCGCCCGCCGGTCCGCTTCGACGGGGACCTCATCCACTCACCGGACCCAGAGGCCGAGGACCGCACCTTCGGCCGCGACGGCGGGTACATCTCCGGGTTCCGCCCCCATCCCGTCCTCGCCGCCGAGATCGAGCGCGGCGACTGGGGGCCGAGCGACAGCGAGGTGCTGTGGCTGCGGCACTGCCTGCTTCAGGCGCTGGACGGCGCCGGCCCGCGCCCCGGCCGGCGCGCGGGCTGCTACGTCGCGACCTGGACGGGGGCCACGCTGGCCGCCGAGGACACCCTGCTGGCCTCGTACCTGGCACGCCACATGGCACGTGGACTGGCCTCGGGGAGCGCCGCCCGCACCGCGTACGAGCAACGGCTGCTCACCCGGCTGCGTGGCCGCTACACCGACGCGAGCCCCCGCCCGCGTCTGGTACTGCCGGATCTGGTGGTGCGCCGGGCGGCGACCGGGCTGCTCCCCGAGGACAGCGACTGGCTGGCGGTCACCGCCGCCTGCGCCTCCTCCCTGTACGCCGTCGACCTCGGCATCGCGAGTCTGCTGGCCGGTGACTGCGACATCGCCTACTGCGGATCGCTCAACGGCATCGGCCGGCTCATGGCGGTCACCGCGGCCAAGTTCCAGGGCATGTCCGGGAGCGGGGATGTGCGGGCCTTCGACGCGAACGCGGACGGCACGCTGTTCTCCGAGGCCGCCACCATGATCGCCATCAAGCGGTACGACCGGGCCGTCGCGGACGGCGACCGGGTGCTCGCGGTGATCAGCGGCACGGGTCTGGCCACCGACGGACGCGGCACGACCATATCCACGCCCCACCCCGACGGGCTCCGCCGCGCCATTACGCTTGCCTGGGCCGACGGCACGGTGACGGCGGACGACGTCTCGTGGGTGATCGCACACGGCACCGGCACACTCAAGGGCGACCAGGTGGAGATCGACGGCCTGGTGGACGCGGCAGGGCCCGGCCGGTGCCTGCTGTGCACCTCGAACAAGTCGCTGCTCGGACACGCCGCCTGGGCGGCCGGCGGCCTCTCCGTCATCCATGCGGTGAAGGCCCTCGAACACGGTACGATCCCCGGCCAGCGCCGGTTCACGACCCCGCACCCGGCACTCGCCGGTACGTTGGTACACGTACCGACCGGGGATGTCAGCTGGCCCGCCGGGGACCGGCCGCGGGTGGTCGGGATCAGCGGATCCGGAGTCGGCGGGGCCAACGCCCACCTGCTGGTCCGTGACCGTCCGCAGGCCCCCGCACACGACGGGTCCCGGCCGCAGCGGGAACAGGACGACCCGCTGGTGCTCACCGCGTGGAGCGCCTGGCTGCCCGGCCGGCCCGAGCCGGAGGACGTGCACCACTGGCTCGCCACCGGCGAGGGCCCGCCCCCGCACGGCTTCGGGGACGCCTACCCGGCGTCGGACTTCGCCGCGACCCGGCTGCCCCCGGTCGTCACCGAGGTCATCGACCGCAGCCATCGCATGGCCCTGGACGTCGCGCACCGGTTCGTCCTTGAGCACGGCGAACTGTGGGACGGCCTGCGGGAGGACACCGGCATCCTGTCCGCCCACTACGGCCCCTCCGAGAGCTGGGCCGACGCCACCGTCCGCGCGGCCTCGGGAGACCTGGAGGCCGTGCCGTGGAACGACGACGAGCAGGCCGCCTTCGACGCGGTACTGGCACAGGTACGCGCCAGGCAGCGGATCACCGACGAGTCGCTCACCGGCAGCGTTCCCGACCTGGCCGCCTACCGCATCGCCAACCGCTGGGACCTGCACGGCCCCACCATGTCCATCGACAGCGGCGCCACCTCGGCTCTCACCGCCCTCCACGTCGCCGCGCGCCACCTGCGGCAACGACGGATGAAACTGGCCCTGGTACTGGCGCTGAACAGCTCCACCACCCCGGAGACCGCGGACTTCACCGAGTCCGACCGGGCCCGGCTCGCCGAAGGCGCCTTCCTGCTCGCCCTCACCCGGGCCTCGGTCGCCCGCGAGCGGGGCTGGCCCGTGCTGGCCCACCTCACGACGACCACACTGCGTGAGGCGAACGACACCGCCCGGCCCACGGCGGACAGCCATGACTACCTGGGCGCGCAGGGCGCCGTCGAGCTGCTGCGCCGCCTCGTCCGCGGCGAACGGGCCGAGTCGGTCGGCGCCTCGCCCGGCCTGCTCGTCACGCTCACCCCGCCCGGCTCCCGGCAGCACGACGGCGATCCGGCACGCAGCAGCCGGGGCGCGATCGCCCTGCGGCGCAGCGATGCCCGGCCGGCGGCCGAGGCGGGAGCGGCCGTCCCCCCGTCGTCCGTGATACTGGTGGGTTCCGCGCGACTGGCCGCGCAACTGGCCGGCACGGCCGCAGCCGCGGGCGCCCTGCTGGTGAGCACCGATCCGGCCACCCCGCCCTCCGTCGCCGCGGTGGTCCCGGAGATCACCGACGAGTCGAGTGCGGACGCCGTCCTCGACCGGATCGCCGCCCAGCACCCCGACATCCGCGTCTTCGCCGCCGTCCACCGCCCCGTCGAGGACTGGTACCTCCAGGACCCGGCCCTGGACCGACTGCTGGAATTCGCTCTGCTCGCCGCCAAACGCTGCGGTGAGCGGCTGACCCGGGGAAGCTTCGCCGTCACCGTGCTCGATCCGCTCCCCGATCTCCAAGTCCACCCCGACAGCGCGCAGTTCACCGGATTCGTCCGCGCCCTGGGCTGGGAGATCCCCCGGGACCGGGCCTTCGCGCTGGTCACCGACGCACCACTGGACGGCGCGCTGCACGAGCTCGCCGCCGAGAGTGCCGCAGACCGCGACGCCCCGGTGGCGTACTACCAGGGCGGGCTGCGGCACACCGAGCTGCTCTGCCCGGCCCCGCTGCCCGTACCGGGCCCCGGCGATCCGGTGGACGCGCTGGGACCGGAGCCGGTGGTCGTCGCGGTGGGCGGAGCCCGCGGCATCGCCGCCGTGGCCCTGGCCGAACTGGCCCGCAGACACCGGCCGGTGATCTGGCTCCTCGGCCGCAGCGACCCCGGCTCCGTACCGCCGGAACTCCTCGACGCGGCGGACGGCGACGAGGCACAGCTGCGCGCCGACTTCATCCGACGCGGCACCACCGAGCGCCCCGGGCCCCCGATCGCGGAACTGAGCCGCACCTTCGACCGGAACTGGCGCGCCCGGGAGGCCGCCACGAACCTGCGCCGACTGCGCAGGCTGTGCGGTGCGGAGCGGGTCCACTACCAGCAGTGCGACATCACCGACCGGGCCGCCGTGGAGCGGGTGGTCGCCACCATCACGTCCCGCCACCCGCGGATCGACCTCCTGCTGAACTCGGCGTTCAGCCAGGAGTCGGCCCAGTACACGACGAAGACACTGGCCGGCTTCCGGCGCGCCAAGGACACCAAGATCGCCGGATACCGCCACCTCAAGGCGGCGTTCGCCGCCGCGCCGCCCCGGCGCTGGTGCAACTTCGGGTCCTCGATCGTGCTGTTCGGCCTGCCCGGCGAGACCGACTACACGGCGGGCAGCGAGTACCTCGCCGCCGCGGCACGCTACGAGTCCCGGCTCCTCGGCGGTACGGCCGTGACCGTCAACTGGGGCCTGTGGGAGGAGGCCGGATCGGCCGCCGCCGAGGCGACCCGCCAACGCCTGGAGCGCACGGGAGTACGCACCGGGGTGAGCAACTCCGAAGGCTGCGCCTACTGGCTCTCCGAACTCGTCTCGGCCCGCCCGGCCGAGCCCGCCCCCGTCTACACGACCGGATACGACCGGCAGATCGCCGAGCGCCGCTTCCCCCGGGTACTCGCGACCTTCGACACCGCCGACGCCACCGACACCGCCGATACCCGCGGCGTCCCGGCCGGCCTGCTCGGCGAACCCGTCGAGACATCACCCGGCCGGGCACGCTGGGACTGGGCCCTGAGCCCCGGGCACGACCGCTACCTCCTGGAGCACCTCGTCGACGGGCGGCCGACACTCCCGGGTATGGCCATGGTGGCCATGGCCGCCGAGGCCGCAGGCCGGCTCCACCCCGGCATGCCGGTCCGCCAGCTGCGCGACATCCGCTTCCAGGAGTTCGTCCGGGCCGATCCACGCACCCCGGGCCCCACCAAGTACCGCATCGTCGCCGAGGACACCACCGCGCAGGACTCCGCCACCCACCGGACCGTCCGGGTCCGCGTGCTCTCCGATGTGCGTACCCCGGGCGGCCGGGTGCTGCGTTCGGACCGCTGCCATGCCACTCTCGAGGTGCTGCTGGGCCCCCCGCAGGAGCCACCACCGCACTGGGACACCCCGCCCCTGGCTGCCGGGACCAGGCAGACCGACCCCCTCTGCCGCTCCGACTCACCGATCCGCCTGACCGGAGTCTTCCGGAACACGGTCGACATCCTCGCCGACGAGGAACGGGCCGAGGGGCGCTTCCAGCCGCTGCTCGCCCACGAGGACGCCTTCAGCCACGCCGTCCTGCCCGTCCTGCTCCTCGACGCCCTCGGCCGTACCTGCTGTTTCCGGCTCACCGGTCCCGGCAAGGTCGCCGTGCAGGCCCCGACCGGCATCGACCGCCTGGACATCCGCACTCCCGGCCCGGACAGCGAACTCGCCACCCACCACCCGGCGGGCATCGGTCTGCACGGAGAGCTCACGCAGGACCGGTACACCGCGTTCGCCCCCGACGGCACCGTCCTCGCCCAAATCACCGGCCTGCACTGCCAGGTCTTCGCCACACTGGACGCGGTGCTCCTGCCGGACCGCGGACACCCGGACACGGAGGTCGCACCATGACTCCGGAAGCGGCCCCGCCCCGCCCCGCCCCAGCACAACTCCGCTGGTACGAGATGGAGCACATCGTCACCTTCGGCGAGACCAGCGGCGCCGGCTTCGTCTATTTCGCCCATCTCTTCAGGTGGCAGGGCGAATGCCGTGAGCGCTTCGGCTGCGCCTACTGCCCCCGCTACATGGGCGGTCTCACCGGTGAACTCACCATGCTCACCTCCTCCGCCTCCTGCGAGTACCTCGGGGAGATCTGGGCCGCCGACCGGATCCTGGTGCGGCTCACCATCCCTTGGGTGCGACTGCACTTCATGAAGGGCGACTTCGCCTTCTACCGGACCAGTGAGGGCCGGGAGAACCTGGTCGCCCGCGGCGAGCAGATGTGGGCCAACGTCCACCGCGACGGCAGCACCTTCGCCCCTGCCCCCTGGCCCGCGGAAATCCTCGACGCCTGCGCGCACTTCGGGACAGATCTGACCCGCGCTCTCACCTAGGAGTCCGGCATGGACCCACGACCCGCCACCCCCGAACCGGCCCGACAGCAGATGTCGCCGGTAGAGGCACGCAGCCGCCGGATCACCCCGGCGACCGTCTTCGCCACCCTGGGGGCACTGTTCCTCGCCCTGCAGGCATGGATCTTCATCCGCTGGGCCGCCGCGGGTGACGCCCACGCGGTGCCGTCCGCCCACGACAACATATCCGCTCCCCGCGAAGCGGCCGTCTGGGCGGTACAAGCCGTAGTCGTCCTGCTCGCGGCCGTCTACACCTGGATCGTCGTACGGCAATGCCGCCGCACCGGGCAGATCACCTTCGACGCCGCCCTGTTGCTGGGGTACGTCCTCGCATTCTGGCAGTCGCCTCTGTTCAACTACCGGGCTCTGTCGATCGTGGTGAACCGCCACACCGTCAACGTGGCAACCTGGGGCGAGCAGATCCCGGGCTGGCACAGCCCACCAGGCCAGCCGGAGACCCTTCTGGGCCTGAGCGGGCTCGGCTTCGTCGCCCTGATGACCTGGGTGTGGATCCAGGCATGGCTCACCATCCGCATCTCCCGGCGCTTCCCGCAGTGGGGCTGGGGGCGACTCCTCCCCGCCGCGCTGGCCGCCGGATTCGTCGTCGACTGGGCAATCGAGGCCGTCTGGGGAAGCACAGGCTTCTTCTCGTACGCCACCCAGCCCACCGTCCTCACCCTGTTCGAGGGGCACTGGTACGGGATGCCGCTGCTGTACTACGCCGCGGTCACCCTGTTCATCTCCACCGGCGCCGTCGTGATCCGTCACCAGGCCCAGGCCCGCGGCACCGTCCCCTACATCTTCCGCGGAACGGAGCTCCTCACCGGCCGTGCCTCGGCCGCGGTCCGCCTCCTGGCGGGCATCGGACTGGCCAACATCCTGCTCCTCACCTACTTCGCTGTGACCCTCCTGATCAGCCACTTCCTCGGCGGTCCGATGCCGTCCGACACCCCCGGCTACATGTGGACGCCTTGATCTCATCTGGTAGTGCTTTGTTAGGTGGCTTGTCACATCGTGTAGTCGGTAGTTCTCCGGTCGTATGAGGGCTGGGGAGCTTGCGGTGTGGCGGGGTCGGTTGGAGGAGTTCGCGGCTGAGGTGTTCGCGCCCTTGGCCCGGTGTGATCAGCGGGCCAAGGGCGGACTGTATCTGCGGGGGCTGCTGCTGGAAGGCCGGCGCAAGTCGATGCAGCCGATGGCCGAGCGGCTGCAAGTCGACCACCAGCGGTTGCAGTAGTTCATGACGTCCTCGACCTGGTCGGTCGGGGACGTGCGGGCCCGGCTGGCGCGGCGGGCGGTGCGGCCCGAGGTGTGGGCCGTGGACGACACCGGGTTCCCCAAGGACGGCCAGGCGTCGCCCGGGGTCGCCCGGCAGTACTCGGGCACCCTCGGCAAGGTCGGCAGCTGCCAGATCGGCGTCAGCGTCCACGCGCTCTCCGACACCGCTTCCTGCCCGCTGTCCTGGCGCCTGTTCCTGCCCGAGTCATGGGACGGGCCGCAGGCGGCCGGGCGGCGTGCGGCCTGCCGGATCCCCGAGGACGAGCACCACCGGCCGAAATGGCGTCTGGCGCTGGACATGCTCGACGAGCTCGCGGGCACGGGGCTGCGGCCCGCCGTGCTGGTCGCGGACACCGCCTACGGCGCCAACGCCGACTTCCGTCACGGCCCGGAGGACCGCTTCCTGGCCTACGTGCTGCAGGCCAAGGGCGAGATGACCGCCCACAGCGAGGACGCCGAACCGTACCGGCCGCCCTACGGAGGCCTCGGTCCGCGGCCACTGCCACGCCACCGCTCCCGCCCGGTCTCCCCGCGCGAGCACGTTCCGGCCGCCGGACGCCGGGCCGGGCGGAGCGTGACCTGGCGCAAGGGCTCCAAAGCCGCGATGAGCTCGCACTTCGTCCTCCTGCGCATCCGGCTCGCCGGGCGGCGCCCCAGGCCGGCCCACGACGGCACGATCCCCCTCACCTGGCTGATCGCCCAGTGGCCGGAGAACGAGGCGGAACCGGTCAAGTACTGGATCTCGAACCTGCCCGCCGACATCCCCGCCAAGGACCTGGTCCGGCTGGCGAAGTCACGCTGGCGGATCGAACACGGCTACCGCGAGCTGAAGACCCGCCTGGGCCTGGACCACTTCGAAGGCCGCTCCTGCATCGGCCGGCACCGCCACGTCACCCTCGTCAGCGCCGCCCACCTGTTCCTCACCGAACAGCGGGCCCTCCCAAAAGCCCTGGCCAGGGCCTGACCTTCTACCAGGCCCTGGACCTCCTCCAACACCTCATCGCCACCTGGACCGGCACCTGCCCCACATGCCGACAACCCATCCCATGGCAGACCTACGACACCACCTGACAAAGCACTACCAGCTGTCGTCAAACTCCCTTCTGTGCACCGATGTTGGGGTGAGTGCGGGGCCGCCGAGGTCAGGGGCACGGCAGCCCGGACGCGCGGTCCGGGCCTCGAAGCGGACCCTGGCGGCCGCCCTGGCCGTCCGGTCAGCCGGTGGACCCCGGGACCACCAGACCGGACTCGTACGCGATCACCACCGCGTGCGTCCGGTTCTGCGCGCCGAGCTTGAGCAGCACGTTCCCGACGTGCGTCTTCACCGTCTCCAGACTCACCCCGAGCGCGTTCGCGATCTCCGGGTTGGACAGACCGGTCGCCATCAGCCGCAGCACCTCCTCCTCCCGCCCCGTCAGCGCCGCCCCCGGCAACGCCTCGGCGGAACCCAGCGGACGGGCCGCGACCATCCGGCGCAGCGCCGCCGGGAAGAGGATCGCCTCTCCCGCCGCGACCACCCGTACCGCCTGTGCGATCTGGCGGACCGGGAGCCGTTTGAGTACGAATCCGCTGGCTCCCGCGCTGAGTGCGGCGGTGACGTAGCCGTCGTTCTCGAAGGTGGTGATCATCACGACCTTCGGCGGCTCGGCCGAGGCGGCCAGCAACTGCCGGGTGGCCTCGATCCCGTTGCAGCGCGGCATCCGCACGTCCATCAGGACCACGTCCGGCCGCAGCAGCCGCGCCCGCTCGACGGCCTCGACGCCGTCGGCGGCCTCCCCGACCACCGTGATCCCCGGCTGTGCCGCGAGCAGCATGCGCAGACCACTGCGGGTCACCTCGTCGTCGTCCGCGATCAGGAGCGTCACGGGGGCGCCGGCAGGGTCGGTCATGCCGACAACCGTATCGGCAGCCGGACCGCCAGCCGCCAGTGCCGCGGCCCGTCCGGACCGGCCTCGATCTCGCCGTGCAGCAGCCGCACCCGCTCGGCCAGCCCCGGCAGACCGTGCCCGGACGTCGGAAAGACACCCGCCCCCGTGCCCGTCCCCGCTCCGGTCCCGGTCCGGTTGACCACGCCGAGCTCCAGCCCGTCCGGCGCGACCGTCACCCGGACCTCGACCGGACCACCCGCCCCGTGCCGCAACGCGTTCGTCAGCCCCTCCTGCAGAATCCGGTACGCCGCCCGGGAGAGCGTCCCCCGCACCCGCGCCAGGTCGCCCGACAGCACCGGCTCCACCACCGCACCCGCGCACCGCAACCGGTCCAGCAACTCGGGCAGATCCGCCAGGGTCCGCGCCGGCGCCGTCCCCGGCTCCTCCTCACGCAGCACACCCAGCACATAGTCCAGGTCCTCCAACGCGGCCCGGGCCGACTCCTCGATACCACGCAGAGCCGCCCGCGCCGCCACCGGATCGACGGAAAGCACCTCACCCGCCACCGCCGCCTGAATCGTGGCCGCCGTCAGCGTGTGCCCGATCGAATCATGCAACTCACGGGCCAGCCGGTTGCGTTCGGCCAGCAGCAGCTCCCGCTCCGCCGCCAGCGCAAGCCGCTCGGCCGACGACGGCCCCAACAACCCCGGCGCCAGCCACCGCAAAGCACCCGTCACCACCACACACACAACCGGCACCAGCACCAGACAGACGAGCGCCACCACCCAGCTCCAGACACCCGCCACCTGTACCGACCAGCCGGACCAGCTCACCCGTGCCTCACCGGAGGTCCAGCCCCCCGGCAGGGCCAGGCCCGCGCCGAGCAGCACCGTGCCCGCCAGGCCTCCCGTCCACCCCAGCGCCACCTGCAGCAGCAGCCAGAGCGGCGTCCGCCAGCGATCGGCACCGGACGGCACGGCAGGGGCCGACGCGGTGCCGGGTGAGCGCGCGGACCGACGCGCGGCCACCGGATCCGGCAACGGAACCCCCAGCAGCCGACGCGCGCCGACGATCAGCACCCGCCGCGTGGTGCGGGCCAGCCCGACCACGACGATCAGTGCCGCCCAGACCAACAGGGTCAGCACGAACCGAACCCCATAGGGAGCGGACCGCCACACCAGCGCCGGCAGCATGGCGAAAGGCAGCAGCGGCAGGCTCGCCAGCGCTCCGCAGTAGGCGAACAGCGCACCCGCGTACGTGGAGCCGCGCAGCAGCGGCCGGATTCCCCTGATCATGATCGTCAGTATGGCCGGGCAGCCCACCGGCGGCCTCCCCCGATCGAGGGAGCGTTACGGCCACCGTGAGCCCGGCCACCGCCGACACCTCCTTGATCATCAGATCCGCCGTCGACCGGACACTCCCCCTCGACGTCCGTTCAGGGCGACTCCGCGAGGTCACCCCATTCAGTCGGAATCCCGGTATCTGTGCGACAGGCCGGCCGGAGCTCTCCACGCCGCTGTGACCTGCGGGTTCACGCGATCACCCGGGCTTTGAACCCCTCCTGTTCACACGGTTGGCAGCGCGCGGAAAAGGTCGCTGGATGGCGAGGACGATCCCTGTCGCATAGAAATAGCCCCATGGGCGGCGATCCCCAAGAACCATTCCGGGGCCCGGCTCCCTCACCGTCTCCCGCCCGTACACGAGGGGGCGGAAGGGGCGGAATGCGCCGACGAACTCGTCGCACGACCACTGGAACCGCCTGTTGAGCCGTCGTCGGCAGATGAGTCCGCAGGCGGGCGGGACGAGCGACCGGCGGGATGCCGTTCGACCAGGGCGAGGAGCCGGATCTCGCTGCCATCGCTGATCAGGTGATGCTTGCCACCGGTCCGGGCGGGCTGCGCAGGCATGCCCCCCTCCATGAAGCGCATGGCTACCCGGAGGCCTGTTCCACTGCATCACCTCGACAGAAAGGACTGTCCGTGCTGCATTCGATCTCAGCTGTCATTTTCCTCGGCCTTGTGTTCCTCGCACTTGTCCTCGTCCACCACCGGCCGGCCGTCGTATTCACTGGGATCGTTGGCGTACTCTTCGGTTTCGCATTGGCGACTTCCTCCCTTGCCCCCGCCATCGACAACGTCCTGTGTGTCATCTTGTCGGCTCTGGAGAACTTGTCGCGGTAACGGCTGTCGGCGTACGCGCGAGGCCCCTCACGATTTCGTGAGGGGCCCTCCGCGTCCACGAACACCAGAACGGCCGGTCAACCCGACATCCCGTCGGACTGACCGGCCACATGGGGTCGGCTGACCTGACCCTATGAGGGCCGATCCCCCTCCCACTGGCCGCAGGCCGCTTCGACGCAGGGCCCGGCGAAGCGGAACCGTGCCTCCGGCGGGCGCAGGCCGGGGGCGGAGGCCCGGGCCGTGAACTCGGCGTCCACTGCCGGCGGCGGGCGCAGTGCGGCGACGGTCCCGTCCTGCCGGACGATGCCGAGCAGCAGGTGGCCCGGGGCGCACAGGCTGCTCGGGCACGTCGCCCCGGCCCGGGCCGCATCGGTCTCGGCGGTGCCCACTACTCCTCCGGCGCCATCACGATCCCGATCGGACCCGGCCGCCACACCGACGCGTCCACCGCGTCGTGCGGTGAGCCGGCGTTGCCGAACGGCGCCTCACGCGGCGGCGGCGCGAGGTCGAGCCCCGCGACCTCGTCGAGGACGGCCCTGCGCACCGCGTCCCCGATCCTCTCCAGCACATCCCATCGACGACGCTGCCACCGGGGCCCCGGACCGGGCGACCGCTGCTGACCGATTGGAGTGAGATGGTCCGCACCGGGCCCGCTGCCTGGTCGTTTCGGGGGTACGTCGGCGCGCCACCCCTCGCAGGTCTGTGCACGCTTGTCTGGGATCCGGAAGCCGCGAGCGGCATCGCCCGAAGCGACCCGCCGGCCCCGACCCACCACCGCACCGACGGGAGCACAGCATGACCGGGACCCCCGAGCCCTTCGACGACACCGCCGGGCTGCCACCCCTGCCGGGCTGCGCCGAGAACGCGGCCGGCGCACTGAAGCAGATGTTCGTGGACCTGACCCAGGGCGTGCGGATGGCCCGCGGCCAGGACCCCGTCAAGCGGCCGGTGTTCCTCAAACCGCACGGCGTGGCCCGTGGCACGCTCACGGTCGCCGACGACCTGCCGGCGGACCTGCGCGTCGGGTTCCTGGAGAGCACCCGCACCCAGGCCGGCGGCCTGTCCGCCTGGGTGCGGTTCTCCAGCGACACCGTGCCCGGCAGTCCCGACCTGATGACCACCCTCGGCATCGGCATCAAGCTGTTCGGTGTGCCCGGCCCGAAGCTGCTGGAGGGCTACGCCGAGGCCGGCACCCAGGACCTGCTGCTGCAGAACTTCGACGTCTTCTTCGTCGACACCGCCCAGGACATGTGCGAGTTCACCAAGGCCGGTGTCATCGACGGCAGTTACGACAAGTACCTGGAAGCCCATCCGGTCACCCGCGAAATCCTCGACGCGATGGCCAAGTTCGAGCCGAGCGTGCTGACCGCCACCTACTGGGGTGTGCTCCCCTACGCCTTCGGACCGGATCGTTTCGTCAAGTACAAGCTGGTGCCCGCCGGTTGCGAGACCGGCGACCCGGCGGCGACTCCGCCCGACGAGAACCCCACCTACCTCGGTGCCGACCTGGTCCACCGGCTCAAGGCCGGTCCGGCGGCCTTCGACCTGATGCTCCAGTTCCGCACCGACGACGAGAAGATGCCGCTGGACCGGGCGACCGTGCGGTGGGAGGAGTCCGAGAGCGCCCCCGTGAAGGTGGCCCGGCTGACCCTCCAGCAGCAGGACGTCACGGCCCGCGGCCAGGCCGCGTACGGTGAGAACCTCTCCCTCAACCCGTGGCACGGTCTCGCCGAGCACACCCCGGTGGGCAGCATCGCCGAGGTGCGCAGGACGGTGTACCTGGCCTCGGCCGAACAGCGCCGCGACGTGAACGGCGTCCCGACGGCCGAGCCCGGCCCCGCCCGTCCGCAGATCACCCCGCCGGCGGCCCGCGACACCCGGATCGTCCGGGCCGCCGTGCACCCGGCCATCGGCGTGGCCCGGGTCGGCGACAGCACGATGGACGACTTCGTCCTCGCCCCCGAGGTCGACGATCCGGCCCCGCTGCCCGCCGGGAGCTACAAGGACGTCACCGGCGCCCTGAAGCGCCAGGCCGTCCGGTTCCGGGTCTACGGTTACAACGCCGCCGGCCAGCCGGTCGCCGAACTGACCGCCGACAACGCCGACCTGCGCTGGACCGTGCACGTCGCCAACTCGAAGGCGGCCTGGTACCAGTTCCAGATCGCCCTCGACATCCCGGAGGCGAACCAGTCCGACGCCAGCAACCTGCGCAACCCCAAGATCCAGGCCGACCAGCGCAAGGACCTCCTGGTCATCGACCCCGGCCCCCGTTCGGTGCGCGGCCGCGACCGCTCCGACAAGCCCGAGTACCGCTTCGACACCGGCACCTTCATGGGCAAACCCGTCTACCTCGGGGAACTGCGCACCGACGACAGCGGCCGGCTGATCTTCCTCGGCGGCCACGGCGTCTCGGCCTCGTCGACCGGCACCCCCGCCGACACCTTCGCCAACAACGACGGCTGGTACGACGACACCTCCGACGGCCCGGTCACCGCCGAGGTGAGCATCGACGGACGGCCGATCCCGGTCGAGCCGGGCTGGGTGGTGACCGCGCCCCCCAACTACGCGCCCGAACTCGCCTCGGTGCGCACGATGTACGACCTGGTGCGCGACTCCTTCTTCAGCGCCGGGCAGCTCCCCGAGCCGCAGCAGGTCTCGTTCACCCGTGACGTGCTGCCCGTGCTGCGCCGGCTGTCCGGCCTGCAGTGGGTCAACAAGGGCCTGGCCACCCAGTTCGGCTTCGGCGGCCGCGAGTTCCTCCTCGACCCCGCCCGGGTCGCCGCGCTGGCCGACCCCTCGCCCGTCCAGCGGGAACTGCGCCGGCAGATCTGGCTCGCCGTCCGCGACTACGACCGCGACGGCATGTCACCGGTGCCCTGGCCGCCGGTCTACGGCGACGCGATGAACCTGCCGCCCCAGTCCGTGCGCCAGCACATGGCGCTCTCCGCGTTGCAGTACCGCCTCCTGCAGCGCTGGGCCCGCGGGGACTTCGTCGACGACTACGACCCGACGGCCGCGCCGCCCGCCACCCTCGACGACGTCCCGTTCGCCGAACAGCCCGGGACCCTCGACCGGGCGGCCCTGTCGTTCTGCCTCGCCGACGCCTTCCACCCGGGCTGCGAGCTGACCTGGCCGATGCGCCACATCACCCTGTACAGCGGCCCGTTCCGGGTGCGGCACCGCGACCCGGCGGCGCCTCCCCCGCCCGACTACGGCCAGACCCTGACGCCGGAGCTCGCGCTCTCCCTCGACGGCCCGCTGCACGCCCAGGGCCCGGGCGACCTGACCCGGTGGATGGCGGTGCCGTGGCAGACCGACACGGCGAGCTGCCGGTCGGGCTACGAGTACGGCGTCTCGCTCGGCTTCGGCCCGTACGACCCGTACCTGCCCACCTTCTGGCCGGCCCGGGTGCCCAACCACGTGCTCGCCGAGGAGGACTACGACGTGGTGATGGACACCTCCCGCCCGATCGCCGATCGCCTGGCCGCGTTCCAGAACCGGCGGACCTGGCTCCGCTGGCTGCCCCGCGACTACACGGCCGCCATCAACGCGATGGTGCAGGACTTCGGCAGGCTCGGGGTGGTCGAGCGCCGGCCCGGCCCCAGCGACGATCCCCGTCTCCCGGCGGAGGTCCTGGTGGAGTCCGAGGTGAGCTTCCCCGCCGAGCCCGCCCCGCCGGCCGGGCGCAACCTGGTCACCGTGCACGTGGAACGCGGCGCGGACCCCGTCCTGGGCGCGGCCGCGCTGGCCACCGCGGCCACCATGGCGGACGCTCCCGACGAGGAGGTCTCGGCCGGGTTCATCGACAAGGTCAAGCGCCTGCGGCCCAGCCGGTGAGCCCTCGCCCGCCGGTTCGCGTGCGCCCGTCCGGCCCCGTCGACGCCGTCGACGCCGCCGTGGCGGGCGGCGGTCCGGCGGGCGCCGTGGCGGCGCTCGTCCTGGCCCGGGCCGGCCACCGCGTCGTGCTCCTGGACGACGGCGGCCACTCCCCGCCACGCGCCGCGCCCCCCGCCCGGCCCGCGTTCAAGATCGGGGAGTTCCTGCCGCCCGCCGCCCGGCCGCTGCTCGGCGGCCTCGGGCTGCTGGACGCCTTCCTGGCGTCCGGTCACCCCGTCTCCACCGGCACGTACGCCGCCTGGGGGTCGGAAGCGCTGCACGGCCGCAGCCACCTGTTCGACCCGTACGGGCACGGCTGGCACCTCGACCGGCTCCGCTTCGACGCCTTCCTGCGGGACACGGCCGTCGCGGCCGGCGCCGAACTGCGGCAGGCCACCGCACTGGAGCGGATCGACGACCGCCTGATCGTCCGCGAGCGGACCACCGGCGCCGTGGCGGAGCTGTCCGTCCGCTGGACGGTCGACGCGACCGGCCGACGCTGCGTCATCGGCCGACGCGGCGGCCACCGCCGACGGCAGGACCGGCTCGTCGCCGCGTACGCCGTGTTCCCCGACCGCCACCCGTCGGGCCCGGCGCAGCCGGCCGGCCCGGAGGGCCCGGGGGACGCCGAGGCCCGCACCCTGGTGGAGGCGGCGCCGCACGGCTGGTGGTACACCACCCGGATCCCGGCCGGGCGCCTGGTCGCCCATCTGACCGACGCCGACCTCGCCGAGCCGTCCCTGCGGACCCCGCAGGGCTTCTGGCACGCGCTCAGTCGCACCGTCCACGTCCGGCGCCGCCTGACCGGACACGGTCCGGCCGCGACGCCCGTGCCGCGCTGGACGCCGGCCCACGGCCTGCGGCTCACCCCGGCGGCCGGGCCCGGCTGGGTGGCGGCCGGGGACGCCGCCCTCGCCTTCGACCCGCTCTCCTCGCAGGGCATCCTCACCGCACTGCACACCGGTGCCCGCGCCGGACGGGCCGTGGCCGACTGCCTCGCCGACGGGGGACGGACGAGGGCATCGCTCGCCGACTACACGGCGTTCCTGGACGGCATCGCGGCGGCCTACCGAAGGAATCATGCGTACGCGTACGGCCAGGAGCGGCGTTGGCCTCTGAGTCCCTTCTGGGGTCGCCGCCGAACGGCGGACAGCCCTGCGGCGGCATAGCCTGAAAGGGCCGGAACGCTCCTCCAAGGGGTCAGTCATGACTACTCAGACGCTCGCCGTACTGGACGCCACGGAGGTCACCCAGGCCATTCAGGACCTCCAGCACAGCGTTACCCTGATCGCCGGCAAGGTCACCGTGATCCGCGCCTACGTGAGCGGCGCGAGCGGCCCCGCCACCGGCGTGAACGGCACCGTGACCCTGCTCCGGTCGCCCACCGATCCCCCGATCACCGTTTCCTCGGCCAATACCGTTTCCCTCGATCCGGCCACACCCAAGGACCTGCCCACCCGTCGGGCCGACGCAAGCCTGAGCCTCAACTTCGTCGTGCCGAGCGTGCTGACGGCCGAAGGGGCACTCAGCGTGAGTTCGATCTCCCTGACCGACACCATGACGGGTGCCGACGTCCCGTTCAACGGGTCGTCCGGCGGCCCGACCGTGTGGTTCCACACCTCCCCGCCGCTCCGGGTGCGGGTCCTGGGGCTGCGCTACACCATGGCCGCCGCCGGGAACCCCCCGGTCACCTACACCCCGCGGGACATGGACCACACCTTCCTGATCAGCTGGCTCAGGCGCGCCTACCCGGTGGCCGACGTCGTCGAAGCACCACACGCCGTCATCGACGTCACGGCCACCCCGCCGTTCCAGTGCACCGACACCAACGCCCAGATCGCCGCCATCCGCGCGCTCGACATCAGCGCCGGCGGTGACCGGCGCACCCACTACATCGGCCAGGCGGCCGACGGCGGGTTCTTCATGCGCGGATGCGCCTCCGGGGTGCCCGACACACCCGATCCCACCACCGTCGCCTCGTCGCCGTGCGGTGCGGCCACCTGGGGCTGGGACTTCGACGGCACGTACGCCGACTGGTACGGCGGGCACGAACTCGGCCACACCTACGGCCGCAAGCACCCGGGATTCTGCGGTGAATCGAAGGACGACCTGCAGAACTACCCGTTCCAGAACGGACAGCTGGCCGACGACGCGAACAGCTTCGCCGGATTCGACGTGGGCGACCCCCAGCTGAATCTGCCGATGGCCGCCAAGCCAGGGGTGCCCTGGCACGATGTCATGACCTACTGCAACCTCCAGTGGCCCTGCAGCTACACCTACGAGGGCATCCGCCGGCGCCTGCTGGCCGAGGACTCCCTCGCAGCCGGCGCCCCGGCGCCCACCCCGGTGGCTCCGCTCCGCGAGGCCGCCCACGAACTGAGAGTCACCACGCGGAGCGGTGGCCGCCCCGACGACCGGTTCCCGCAACTCTCGGTGACCACCGTGCCGGCCCCGATACCGGCGGCCGACGAAGCGGCACGGGGAGCGGCACCCGACGCCGGGCAACTCGTCAGCGTGGTCGGGACGGTCAACCTCACCCAGCGTGCCGGTGCCATCCGCTTCGTCAACCCGGTGTCGGCGGCGGCCCAGCAACCGGCCCGGCCGGCCCCGGCCGGACAGGCCGAACAGCCGGACGGCGCCGGCCCGGACGGAGGGGTCCCGGTGGTCCTGCGGATCCAGCAGGCCGGCGGCGCACCGCCGCAGGACTTCCCGGTCACGGTCAAGCTGTCGTCGGACCCGGAACCGGGGCAGGATCGCACCGGCCTGGTCGACGCGGTCCTCCCGGTGGGGACCGACCCGGCGTCCGTCGAACTGCTCGTCGGCGGACAGGTCGTGGACACCTTCCGCCCCGGAGCCCCGCCCCCGGTCCTGCGCGGCGCCCGTCCGACGACGGCACAGGACGGGAACGTCGGGCTGGATCTGGACTTCGGCCCGGTACCGCAGGACGGTCAGACCTTTGCGACCCAGGTCAGCACTGATGGGGGACGGACCTGGCAGACCGTCGGGGTCGGCCTGAAGAACCCGACGATCACGATCGACCGAAGCCAGTTCTCTCCGGGGACACAGGTTCAGGTGAGGGTCATTTCGACCAACGGCTTCACGAGCTCGACATCGGACATCCAGAGCTTCCAGGTGTGAAGTGAAGGAGTTGCAGGAAGCGACGGAAAACAACGAGGCCGGTCAACCGTGGGGTTGACCGGCCTCATCTGTTCGTGGCCAACCGACGCAATCCTCCACCAGCAGCAATCCACCGGCGCTCCCGTCTGCGTTCCCGGCCGGATGGAGATCATTTCCCGGACGCCGCTCACCGTTCGGACGCTCACCCGCGGCTGGCTGCTCGCCCGGAGCAGCCCCTTCGCTCTCCTGAGCCGGCCGCCGCGGTGAGCTTCCCGTGGCAGGAGCGCCGAATCAGCCGGTCAGGGTGTCCTTCAGCCAGGGGGCGATCACGGCCATCGCCTCGTCGAAGCGCGAGATGGCGCAGTGGCCGGTGTCCGGGATCAGTTCGACCCGGGTGTCCCGGCGGCCCTCGAACACCAGGGTGTCGTCCTGGGGGACGTGGACGTCCTCGGCGCCGTTGACCACCAGCATCGGCCCGTTGGCGTCCTGGTCCAGCAGCGGGCGCAGGTCGAATGCCGCGAAGGCCTCGTCGAGCTCAGCCCTGGTCGGCACGGCGTCGAAGCCCAGGGCGTTGCCGACGATGCCGTCCATGCCGAAGGCGAAACCGCGACCGGGAGCGAAGGAGCGCTCCACCGGGCCGCCGAGCACCACGGAGGCGTCCACCGCCCCGGTCAGTCCGGTCCGGGCGGAGTAGTAGCCGCCCATCGAGATGCCGAAGTGGCCGACCTTCCCGTTGCCGGCCGCGCGGGCGAAGCCGACCAGTGCGGCGATCACCTCGGCCCCGGCGTCCGGGGTCATCGGCAGGTGTGCGGTCTCGCCGGTGCCGGGGAGGTCGAACAGCAGCAGCCGCGCCGGCAGGGTGAACGCGAGCTGCTCCCACATGCCGTGCAGGTCGGTCTTCCAGGAGTCCACGCCGCCGCTGGCGAGGACGACCGGGGCGTCGGCGGGCAGGCCGGGGGCGGCCATCAGGTGGACCGGCAAGGTGGCGTCGCCGCCGCGGTAGGGGACGGTGAGCGTGCGGCGCTCGAACTCCACCGGGAAGCCGGGGGCGGCGAGCACGTACTGCTCGACCTGGCGGGCGAGCGCGGTGCGCTTCGGGTCGTCGGCGAGCGAGGGGAACTTGGCCCAGCCGTACGCCTGCGCGGCCAGGCGGTGGCGCCCGGCCTCGGCGTGGCGGGCGGCGAGGGCGGACCACTCGTACACCCAGCCGCCGGGCCGGTCGGGCCACATCTCGGTGACGGCGGCGCGGACCGCGTCCACCTCGTCGGCGGGCAGGCCGAGGGCCATCTGCGGGTAACGCTCGACGAACAGGTCCTGCGGGTCCAGGGGCCAGGTGAAGGACATGGTGGTGCCTCCTGTCGCACTTAAAGCCGGAATTCCTGCGTTAACGACTATGCGCCCGGGCGACGCCTAACGCAAGCATCCTTGCGTTAATGTGGTGGCCGAGGTGATCCGCATGACCGAAGAAGAGCCGGAACCGATCCGCCGCCGCCCGGGCGGCCGTGCCGCGCGCGTGCGCCAGGCCGTTCTGGCGGCCGCCGCGGAGCTGCTGGCCGAGGAGGGCGTCGACCGGCTCAGCATCGCCGGGGTGGCGGCGCGCGCAGGGGTCAACGAGACCACGGTGTACCGGCGTTGGGGCACCCGGGAGAAGCTCGTGCTGGATGCCATGCTCACCGGCAGCAACGAGGGCATCCCCGTCCCCGACACCGGAGCCGTCCGCACCGACCTGGCCGCCTTCGCCCGCGCGCTGGCCCAGTACCTCGCCACCCCGACCGGCCGCTCCGTCGCCCGGGCGGCCGTACTCAGTTCCGACGACCCCGACCTCGCCGAGGCCTGGCAGACCTTCTGGCAGTCCCGCCTCGACCAGGCCGGCGCCATCGTCGACCGGGCCGTCGCACGCGGGGAACTCCCCACGGACACCGACACGGCCCTGGCCCTGGAACTGCTCTGCGCCCCGCTCCAGACCCGCGCCCTGCTCGGCCACCGCCCGATCGAGCCCGACCTGCCGGAGCGCCTGACGGACATGGTCCTGGACGGACTGAGGGGGAAGAGCCAGGCCCTCCACTCGTTCGGGCGCAGCTGACCGCCCTTCGGTTTCCGGCCTTCCCCTCAGGTCCATGATCCGCCCGGATGGCGCCCCATCGGACGTCCCGACCCTCCAGGAAAGGCCGGGTGGAGCGCAGGCACCGCCCCGAACGGGACCCCGCCGTCCGCAAGGAGGAGCACGATGCCGAAGCCCACGGCCACGATCACGGCGAAAGCCAAGGACAAGACGGTCGAACGGATCAAGCGGTTTCTGGAACTCGGCGACTACGACGTCAAGGTGACGATCGATCCGAACGCGACGGACACCGTGGTGACGGTCGGCACGACGACTCTCAAAAACCCCACGCCGGCCCAGCTCGCGGCGACGATGGATCTGCTGCTCCCCAAGAAGAGTTCGACGTACGACCTCGTCGTGATCGGGGGAGGCCCGGCCGGCCTGGCCGCAGCCATCAACGCCCGCAGCCTCTACGACCTCACCACGCTCATCATCGAGCAGTACGCCCCCGGCGGAACGGCCGCCACGGCGGTCAACCAGATCGACAACTACCTCGGGTTCGATGAGGGGATCGACGCCGGCGACCTGTGCCACAGGGCCGTCCTCCAGGCGAAGAAGTTCGAGGCGCAGTGGCTTCCCGGCTACGGCGTGACGGCCTTCAAGCCCAGCGACGATCCGAAGACGAAGAAGCACGAGATCACCGCGACGAACTCGGACGCCCCCCACGACGCCGTGACGGTGAGCGCCTCACTGGTCCTGCTCGCCACCGGCGTCATCCCGCGCAAGCTGACCCAGCCCACCGCCGCCGCCTTCGAGGACGAGGGCATCTACTACTACGCCCTGCCCGCGGACGCGGAGGGCGTGACGGCGAAGGACACGATCATGATCATCGGCGGCGGCGACTCGGCCGGACGGGCCGCGCTCATGTTCTCCGGCAAGGGCGCCAAGGTTGTCATGCTGATCCGCGACACCTTGACCAAAACGATGCTCAAGGTGATCTCCGACAAGATCAGGGCCGACAAGAACATCACCGTCGTGGAGAACACCGAGGCCACCGAGTTCGACGCCATCAAGACCCCGCCGCCGGACAACCCGAACGCGAAACTGACGGTGGTCGCCAAGGCCAAGTCGTACGCCGTCACCGCCGTCTACGCCCTCATCAGTGCCGACCCCCAGACCAAGTGGATCGAGGACGCGGGCATCACCGTCGTCCGCAAGAACGAGACGGACAAGTACGGACTCGTCGCCACCGGCCTGGACATCTTCCTCGACGCCATCAAGAAGGGGACGTTCAAATACGAGGAGCACAAGAAGGACCTCGAGAACGTGACCGACATGGCCACCAACAAACCCGGCGTCTTCGCGGCCGGAGACGTCCGCTACCGCGCCGAACGCCGCATCGCCACCGCCGCGGGCGAGGGCACGGAGGCAGCCCTGGCCATGCACAACTACCTGAAGGCCAATCCCAAGGTCCTCGACGCCGAGGCAGGCCGGGCGGCCCCCTACTACTACCTGGCCTGACCCCCGGCGCACACCCGGGCCGTGCCCGGCCGCCACCATCCCCCACACCCCACCTGAACAGCGAAAACGCGGATCGCCCCTCACGGTGTCGTGAGGGGCGATCCGCGTCTCCTGACATCAAAACGGCCGGTCAAACCGACATGGTGTCGGTTTGACCGGCCGCATTGGGTCGGTTGACCTTTTGTGCGCGAGGGGGGAGTTGAACCCCCACGCCCTTTCGGGCACTGGAACCTGAATCCAGCGCGTCTGCCTATTCCGCCACCCGCGCATCTGGGTGATGGGGTAAATCGTAGCCCATCCACGGGGGTGCTCCGGACCAGGCCGGAAGGGTCAGGGGGTGATGCGCTCGACGATCCAGTCGATCAGGGCGCCGGAGATGTGGCCGTGCTCGTTGTTGTCGGTGTCGAGGGCGTAGTCGTCCAGGTGGCTCTTCCCGCTGTCGGGCGTGGGGACGGGAGCCTTCAGGTCGACGTCCCACTTCGCCGGGTCGTAGTCCAGCGCCACCGCGCTGACGGCCGGGACGAAGGCGCCGCTGCGGTAGTCGTCGGCGATCTTCGCCTTGAGCGCGTCCGCGACCAGGCCGAAGGTGCCCATCGTGCCGCCGGGCGCGTTGTCCAGCGCCGGGACCTCGGTGGTGGTACTGCGGCGCACCTCCAGGCCGAGGTGCATGCCGCCGATCTTCTGCTTCTCACCCTTGTCCGGCTGGAACCGGGCGGTGGCGCTGGCGATCAGGGCCTGCCAGTCGAAGGCGACCTCGCCCGTCGGCAGCGGAAGGCCGACGCCGTCGCCCCGGCCGTTGGCGACGCCGAGCTTGAGCGGGCGTTGCGGGAAGTTGCCGATGCTCTGGAAGTCCCGCAGGAAGTCGTCCCGCAGTTCGCTGGACCGCGCGGCCACCGGGCCCTTGTACTTGGAGTTCTCCACCCAGGCCCAGAGCAGCTGCTGCGCGGCGGGGCTCCGGATCAGATCGGCCTGCTTGGCCCCATCGGGCCCGGCGGGGGTGAAGTCCTCGAAGAAGTAGGCCATCTGCTGGAGGATCAGCGGGATCCAGGCGCCGTTGTGCGGCGAGTCGTACGAGAGGTACGTCGCGGTCTGGTGGTCGACCTGCTGGGACTCCAGCTTGGCGAGCGCGTAGCGGGTGACGATCCCGCCCATGCTCACCCCGCCGACGGTCAGCGGTGTGTCGCTCTTGCGCTCCTCGATCGCCCTGAGGATGGCGCTGATCGCGACCTCGGCGTTGGCCTGGATGTGGGTGTGCCGCTCCTCGAAGCCGAGCAGGATCACGTCGATGCCACGGCGGAGCAGTTGGTCGAGGAAGCCCGGCTTGCCCTCCTCGTACTCCTGGTTGAAGTGCGCGAACAGCCCGGGCAGGTCGCTCGGGCCGTAGCTGAAGCCGTCCGAGAAGATGAACGGCCGGCTGAGGCCGAACTTCGGGTTGGCGTAGTAGACCGCGGCCCGGCCCTTCGCGACCTGGCCCTCGTAGGGCGAGGCGCCGGTCAGGTCCCACACCACGTCGGGCTGCCGCCCATCGGCGGGGGCGGTCAACGCCGCGGTGAACCAGATCCCCGGCGTCAGCTGGGCGGTCGCCTCCGCCAGCTCCGCCCGGGAGGGCTCCGCCTGGCCCTCCAGGAGAGTGAGGGCAACATCGACCCTGGGTTTCTGTGCCATGAACTACCACCTCTGTTGATCGAACAGGGATCATCCGTGCACGCTGGGCGACGCTAACTGCTCGACTACTCACAGCACCAGCGCAAAACGCAGAGTGATCGAAAATGTTTGGTCAGGATCGCTGGGCGATCAGAAGCGATCAGTCGGTCAGACAGGGAAAGGGCGGGCGGACGCGGGTCGCTCCTCGCCAACGAGCCGACCGAGCACCGGGGTTGCCGCCCGCGTGCGGGCGGGATCGGCGAGTTCGCCCGGGCGCCGATCGCCCCCGCACCCGGGCGCACGGACCCCGCCTCCGGACGCACGCAGAGCGTGATCACCGTGTGACGAAGCGGGGTTGACGATCGATCACCCGGGGTAGTGCCCGCACGACAGACCGCAATCGGCGCGAGAGGAAGCAGCATGGGCGATCAGCCGCAGGCACCGTACGACGAGGCCGACCTCATCTTCCACAACGGTGAGATCGTGACGGTGGCCGAGCCGCCCACCGCCGAGGCCGTGGCGGTGAAGAACGGCATCATCGTCTTCGTCGGCGACCACGCCGCGGCCCTCGACCGCTGGCGCGGTCCCGCCACGCAGGTGCGTGATCTCGAAGGCCGGGCGCTGCTCCCGGGGTTCATCGACGCGCACGGCCACCTCGGGGGCATCGGCCTCCAGGCCACCATCGCCAATCTGCTGGCCGACCCGGACGGCGACGTCACCGACATCGCCTCGCTCCAGCAGAAGCTGCGGGACTGGGCGGACACACCGGTCGGGCGCGCCTCGGAGTGGATCGTCGGCTTCGGCTACGACGACGCCGTGCTGGAAGAGGGTGTGCACCCCACCCGGGACGACCTGGACGAGGTGTCCACCGAGCGGCCGGTGCTGGCGATCCACCAGTCCTTCCACCTGGGGGCGGTGAACAGCCTGGGGCTGGCGGCGCTCGGCTACACCCCGGACAGCGACGACCCCGACGGCGGCGTCATCCGCCGCCGGGAGGACGTCGAAGCCCCTCCGCACGGCGAGCCGAACGGGGTGCTGGAGGAGACGGCCTTCTCCCCCGCCTCGGCGGCGGCGATGGCGGGCCTGCCGGAGTCCGCGCGGCTCGGTCTGTTCGGCAAGGGGGCGGAGTCGGCGGCTTCGTTCGGCTTCACGACGGTCCAGGAGGGCGGCACCACCCTGGAGAACCTGGGCATCCTGCGGGCGATCGCCGCCGCCGTGCCGTTCGAGATCGACGTCGTCGCCTACGCGCGGGCCGACGAGTCCACGGCGGCGGTGCTGAACCGGGACACGATCGGGGACCCGGTCGAGGCAGGCCCGAAGTACGTCAACGGTGTGCGGGCCGCAGGCGTGAAGATGTACCTGGACGGCTCCCCGCAGGGCCGCACCGCCTGGCTCACCAAGCCGTACGCGAAGCCCCCGGCGGGCAAGCCGGACGACTACTGCGGCTACCCCACCATCAAGGACGACGCCGTCGTCCTGACCCAGGTGCGGACGGCGTACGAGCACGGCTGGCAGGTGCTCGCGCACGTCAACGGGGACGCCTCGATCGACCAGTTCATCGGCGCGGTCAGGGCCGCCACCGAGGAGGCCGGGCCCGGCGACCGGCGGACGGTCGCGATCCACGCCCAGACCGCCCGCCATGACCAGATCAACGACTTCGCCCTGCTCGGCATCATCCCGTCGTTCTTCTCCATGCACACCTACTACTGGGGCGACTGGTACCGGAAGACCGTCCTCGGCGAGGAGCGCGCCGCGAACATCTCCCCGGCCCGCTGGGCGCTGGAGCGCCGCATGATCTACACCTCGCACCACGACGCCCCGGTGGCGCTGCCCAACTCGATCGCCATCCTGTCCAGCCAGGTCACCCGCCGCACCCGCACCGACAAGGTCGTCCTCGGCCCGGACCAGTGCGTGTCGGCCCTGGACGCCGTCCGCTCGATCACCATCAACGCCGCCCACCAGTACTTCGAGCAGGACACCAAGGGCAGCATCGAGGTCGGCAAACTCGCCGACCTGGTCATCCTCGGCGCCAACCCCGTGACGGTCGCCCCGGAGGAGATCCAGCACATCAAGGTCGCCGAGACCATCAAGGCCGGCCGGACGATCCACCCGGCGATCGCCTCCCGCACCGTCCCCCACGGCGCCGTCCGGACTCCCCCGGTCGACTACCAGTGGCACTGCAACTGCTGACCCGCCCCGGGACGGTCGGAGGCCGGCCGCCGCCGCAACCGGCGGCGGCGACCGGCCCTCCGTCAAGGCAACGGGGCAGGCACGGCGGCGCGTGTTCCCTCCTGACGCCGGGTGATCGCGCGCACGGTGAGCGCCACAGCGCAGACCGCCAGCACGGCCAGCACCGGGTTGACGTACCCGGGGACGATCACACCCGCCGTGCGGCCGTCGTCGATCCGGCAGCCGAACTCCAGCGGGACGAACGACGGGTCGTAGCCGACCACCCGGCCGGTACCCGCCGCCGCCGTGCAGGCCCGGGAATCGCCGTAGTCATCGGACATGAACAGGTGCAGCAGACCCCAGGTGTACATCCCGGCCACCCCGGCCCACGTCAGGACCGCGGCGGGAGCGAGGGCCGCCGCCCGCGTTCCGGCCCGCCTCGCGCGGATCAGCACCCGGACCCCGTAGACGAACAGCCCCGGGGTTGCGATGACACCGGCCAGGGTCAACAGAAGGAGGGCGATACCGTCATGCCCCTCGTACGGCTGGTCTCCTGACATCGCATGCCTCGCCTCGGGTGACAGTTACGGGAGATCGTCCGGTCCCCCTCCATCACGCAGGAGAGTCCCGAACGGTTCTTCGCCCCCGGGAACCCGCCCCCCTCCGAGCGCCCGGCTCCCGCACGGCGCCGGCCGGACTCCCCCGGTCGACTACCAGTGGCACTGCAACTGCCGACCCACCCCGGGACGACAGGAGGGCCGGCAGCCACCGCAACCGGCGGCTGCCGGCCTCCGAACACTCACCGACGACGATCCGCGATGGCGCGTCGGCCGATCTGCCGACGCGCCATCGATGCGCTGTGCGACTCAGGGCAGCAAGGTGAGAACGGCGCAATGCGCGGGCTTCACGACCGTGAAGTGCCGACGATCCAACGTCGCCACCCGATCCACGCCCAGCCGCTCGGCAAGGTCCGCCGGACCATCGATGATTCCCGCAAGGGACAGCAGCCGGTCGGAGTGCTCGGCCTCCGCCTCCCGAGTCTCGTCCTCCTCGGTCAGGCCCTCCGCCACCGGCGCCAGTTCCTCGTCCTGCGTGACGAGCAGCATCAATCGCCGCACCTGGGTCGGGGTCATCCGATCCACCAGGTGGTGCATGTCCTCGTAGTCGTGCGCAACGCTCACATCGGCAGTCTAGTTCTTCACACCCTCGGCGGCCACGCGATCACGCTGAGTTCCCACCTCGACGCCTGGGCGACCCCTGGGCCAAGGTTTCGAATCCCGTCGACACCCCTCCACGCCGATGGTGTACTTGACCAATACCTTTCCTGTGCAACGCACTTGGGGTGCATCCAGGTTCCGCAGCACCGGCCCGCGCGACTCCCGCATCCCGCCCTCCCGCGAGGTGGCCGAGGATTTCGGCGAGCCGATCGCCGTCCTGCGGCAGCCTCCGGGCGAGTGGTTCACGCTGCTGGGGCGGCAGAGCTCCAACGGCTTCCCCTGCCACCTCGATGTCGACTACCGCCAACCGGCCTCCCGTCCCCGGAAGGTCCGCCGGTACTCGCGCGGGGCGACGCCGACCCGTGCCACGAAGGCGGGCCGCAGGGACACCGCCGAGCCGAAGCCGCAGCGGACGGCGATGGCGTCCACCGGCAGGTCGGTCTCCTCCAGCAGCCGCTGCGCCGCCAGGACCCGCTGCTCCAGCAGCCACCGCAGCGGGGTGGTGCCGGTGGTCTCGCCGAAGCGGCGGGCGAAGGAGCGCTCCGACATCAGCGCCAGCCCGGCCATCCGGCGGACGCTCCACGGGGTGTCCAGCGAGCCCAGGATCTCCGCGCGGGCCCGGGCCAGCGTGTCGTCGCCGCGGCCGGCGTCCTCCGGCACCGGGGAGGGGATGAACTGGGCCTGGCCGCCGGGCCGGAACGGAGCGGTGACCATCGCACGGGCGATCGCGGCGGCGGCCTGCTGGCCGTGCGCGGCGCGGACCAGGTGCAGACAGAGGTCGATACCGGCCGCCACTCCGGCGGAGGTCCACAGGTCGCCCCCGCCGGTGAACAGCACCTCGGGGTGGACGTCCACGGCCGGGAAGCGGCGGGCGAGTTCGGGCGCGAGGGCCCAGTGGGTGGTGGCGGTACGGCCCTCCAGCAGCCCGGCCTCGGCGAGGACGAACGCGCCCGCGCAGAGCGAGGCGATCGACACGCCCCGTTCGTGTGCGGCCCGCAGCGCCGCCAGGACCGCCGGATCGCGCGGCTCCGTCGGGTTCTCCAGCCCGGGCACGACGATCAGATCGCAGTCCAGCAGGGCGTCCAGCCCGAAGTCCGGCACCCGCTCCAGGCCGCCCCCGAGCCGCACCCGGGCGCCGTCCGGTCCGCACACCCGCAGCTCGAAATGGGGCAGCCCGGGCCGGGTGACCCGGTTCGACCACACCTCCCCGATCACCGCGTAGTCGAACGGCCGGACACCATCGAAGATCAGACAACCCACCCTGCGCATGGCAGAAATCTAGCGGCGGCCGACCCCTGGGGCCCGGAACCAACACGTGCCCGGCCGGTGGGACCGGACCGCGCACCCTGGCAGAAATCTATCGATACCTGGCACCACGACCCATCACGGACGGTACGCGTCGCGTTGCAGGATGGAGCCATGACCAACACCAGCGCGCTCGACGCGCCACTGACCATTGACACCGACTCCGTCCTCGTCCTGATCGACGTTCAGAAGGGTTTCGAGGACTACGCGTTCTGGGGCACCCGCGACAACCCGGAGGCCGAGCAGCGGATCGGCGAGCTGGTCTCCGCATGGGAGAGCACCGGACGACCGATCGTGGTGGTGCAGCACGCGTCGCAGGTCGGACCGCTGGTGCCGGGGACTTCCGGGTTCGAGCTCAAGGACGTGGTCGCGGGCGTGCGCGCGGACCTGCACATCACCAAGCCGGTCAACAGCGCCTTCTACGGCACGCCGGACCTGCACGCCTGGCTCCAGCAGCGGGGCGCACGGCAGGTGGTGATCACCGGGATCATGACGAACGTGTGCAACGAGACCACCGCACGGATGGCCGGCAACCTCGGCTACGACACCGTCTTCCCGGCCGACGCCATGCACACCTTCGACATGGCCGGCCCGGACGGCGTGACCGTCCCGGCCGCCGAACTCGCCCGCGCCACCGGGGCGGTGCTGCACGCGATGCGGTTCGCCAAGGTCACCACCACCGAGGCCGTGGTGGCGGCGGCCCAGTCGGCCGCCGTGATCAGCTGACCAGCCACTCAGTCGCTCATGGACCGTCCCCTCCACCCCGTCGAGTAGCACGACATCCCGGCCGGGACCGGTGGCCACCTCGTAACGGCGGGCCAACGCATCGACCTTGGCGTGGAGTTCAAGCCAGAGCGCGGCGGCCGCCGCCGCCGCCCGGAACACCGTCAGCGCCAACCCCGACCCGACAACGCGACCGCTCCTGGGGGGACGGCCGCGCTGAACCGCGGCACAGGGTGAGGAACTGACATACAACCAGCTGCTTCGCGGCACGGAAGCGGCACGGCCCGGCAGAGGGCTAGGCTTTTCGCACCACCCGAACGGCCCGCTGAAGCCGCGGCGCAGACACGCCCAGGCCGGACAGCACTCCAACCGGGGCCGTGAGCGCGCGAAAGGGCACTTGGTGTCTCTGCTCGACCTTGACTCGGCCCCGGCCAGAGCCGTCACCGAGGCCGCTTCCTCCCGCCTCGACGTTCGACTCTCCGGATGCGCGGCGGCGCACCCGGCCGGGCGGCATGCCGGACACAGCCCGATGGAGGTGCCCTGGTGGTAGGCGCCCCCCTGTCGCCGGGCGGCCACCCGAAGAAGGAGATTCGGGAGGCGTTGGAAAAGTGGGTGGCCCAAGGCTGGGCTCTCCACCAGGACGGACACTGGGGCAGGCTTTACTGCCCGTGCGCGGCCCGGTGCACCACGATCCCGATCAGCAGCACCCCGAGGAATGCCGGAAACGAAGCCAAGCGGATCAACCGTACGGCCGCCCGCTGCCCACTGCCGCCCGAGGCCGCCAACCGAAGCCTGACAGGGTTGCCCCGCAACTAGTCACACAGCGAAATGTCCACTTTATGGCTATTTAACCGTTGACGAACGACAACACTTCTGCCATCGTGAGGATGTCGAGCAGAAGGGGGACGCCATGGAGTACGAGTTCACCTTCGTTGTCGCCGGTGTCGATGTAGACGACGATTCGGCGGTTGAAACCCTCCGCGAGCAGATGGATGCAATGCTGGCCCGCGCGGGCAGCTTGAATTTGTTGACGGTCGCCTTTGACGGCGACACTGCCGTCCAGGCCGCACTCGGTGCGGTGTCGGTGGCACACGCGACACTTCCCCAGCTTCGGGTGCTGAGGCTCGACCGAGATCTCGTGGGCATCCATGAGATTGCCGACCGGACCGACCGGACCCGCCAGAACGTGGCCCAGTGGATCAACGGAAGCCGCAAGTCGGGAGGCACCCCCTTCCCCCCTCCGGAAGGTACGGCGGGCCGCTCCCAGGTCTGGCTGTGGACCGAGGTCAATCAGTGGCTGGCCCAGCACGGCCTGGCCGATGACATCGCCTACCCGACACGGGAAGAGATGACCGAGATCGACTTCGCCGTGGCGAACTCGATGTCCCTGAACTTCCGCGCGGCGTCGGACGACCCGTCGTTCGATCTGGCGCGGGATGCCGTGATCGAACGTCTCCGGTCGAACGACATCACCGGTTTCATGAACTTCCTCTCCAGCATCGACGGTGGCGCAGGATCCGGTGAGCACGACCTGATCGTGGCGGCCGCCGACGAGCCCGCGCGTCATGTCATGGAACGCATCGGACGGATCGGCCACCAGTCGATCCTGGTAACGATGATCGACAACAGCCTTGTGGCATCCGTGATGTCGCCGCGGCTACCGGCCCGCCCGGTCAGCGTCGTCCCCGTACCGCACGGAACCACGGTCCGCACGTGGATGGAGTTGCTTCGGGAGCATCCGCACGCCGCCTTCGCCCCGGTGGCGGAGGACGAAGAGCCGGGCGGGGCATCAGGGGCGATTCAGCGGGTTCTCTCCATCGCGGCCTGAGCGCTTCGCGGGCCGCTGCCGCCCCCGCCGGCAGCGGTCGGTGCCCGGCCCAAGCCCTAGCGACCGACCGAACCGTCCAGCTGTTCGCGGAGGATGTCGGCGTGGCCGGCGTGCCGGCCGGTCTCCTCGATCATGTGGACGAGCAGCCAGCGCATCGACGGGGCTTCGGCGTCGGGGCGCAGCGAGCGCACGCCGGGGTGGTCGAGGTCGGTGGCCGCGGCGGCGATCACCTCGTTGGCCCGGGCGATCGCGGCCCGGTAGGCGGCGACCGATCCGGCCACCGTCTCGTCGCCGGGCGAGGGCGCGTCGTCGTCCCAGGGTTCGACGTCCGCGCCCCGGTAGGCCCAGACGAACCAGTTGAGTTCGACGGCGGTGAGGTGCCGCACCAGCCAGAGCAGGCTGGTGCCGGAGGCGACGCCGGGCCGCCGGGCGTCCTCGTCGGAGAGCCCGACGGTCTTGCCGATGACGGCCTCGCGCAGGTACTCGAGAAAGGTGAGCAGGGTGGTCGGCTCGTCGGCGTTGAGCCCGGGCGGGCGGACGTCGCGGCCCACGGACGGTGTGGTCTTCCCGTTCACTCGCACCCCCTGAATCGCTCCTGCCGCACCGTCACCAGCCCTGGGTGTGCAGCCAGTCGGCGAGGTGGCGGGCGCAGTCGTCGACCGACTCGCGCCAGGTGTGCCCGGCGTCCGCGCCGGCCTCGTCGCTGACGTGCTTGACCAGCCGGACGGGCACGCCCGCCCGGTGGGCGACGGTGGCGAGGGCGTAGCCCTCCATGTCGACCAGGTCGGCGTGCTCGGCCAGGCGCTCGCGGGCGGCCGGGTCGGAGACGAAGAGGTCGCCGGTGGCCAGTACCGGGCCGTCGCCCTTGCCGACGACGAGCGGCGCGCCGTAGGTGCGGCCGGTGAGGGCGTACAGGGCCGGGGTGTCGATGTCGTGCTGGAGCACCTGGGTGACCTGGTGGGTGCCTTCCCAGCCGGGGCGCAGGGCGCCGGCGGTGCCGAGGTTGACCACCTCGCTGGGGTGCTCCCCCCGGGCGAGGACGGTGGCCAGCGCGGCGGCGGCGTTGACCTTGCCGATGCCGGTGAGCAGCACGGGGAGCCGGTCGCCGAGGTGGGCGGCCTCCTCCCGGACGGCGACGACGAGCAGCGGACGGTCGGCGGAGATGGTTCCAAGCAGGCGCATACGGCCCATGGTACGGAGCGGTCCCCGCCGAACCGGTGCCCGGACACAAGCGGACCCCTCCCCTCCGACTGTCCGGGGAACCGCATAGGGTGCATCCCGCGTCGCAGCGATCGCCGCCCGCCCCGCGTCCGGCGGCAGCGGCCGTTCCGCCGCTCGGAGATGCTCAAGATCGGCGCAAGTCGGGTGTGGCCGCGGGGAGTGACGGCCATACTGCTGGCAACGGCCGGGCCCTGGATGACGGGGCGGGCCACAGGGGAGGGTGAGGCGGGTGGCGACACCAGTACGTACACAGGAGCCGGGCGCGGTGGTGCCGGTACCGCCCGGCGGCCCGGCGGCGGCGGTCCCGGCCACCGGGCTGCGCGCCCGGCTCGGCCGGGCCACCGGAACGGCGCCGGGCCGGCTGCGGCTGGCCGGGGCCCTGCTGGCCGTGCTCACCGTGGCGTTCGGCGCGCTCACCGCCTGGCAGGTCAACTCCCGTGCGCAGGCGGCGGAACGGGTGGTCTCGTACAGCCAGCCGCTGAGCCAGGCGGCCGCCGACATCCACCGCTCGCTGGCCGACGCGGACACCACGGCGGCCACCGGCTTCCTGCTGGCCGGTGCGGAGCCGAAGGCCGTCCGGGACCGGTACGAGCAGGACCTGGCGACGGCCTCCCGGCTGATCACCGAGGCCGCGGCGCGGACCACCGCCTCCTCCCCCGCCCAGGGCTGGCTCACCACGCTCAACCAGCAGGTGCCGGTCTACGCCGGTCTGGTGGAGGCCGCCCGGGCGGACAACCGGCAGGGCTTCCCGCTCGGCGGCGCCTATCTGCGGTACGCCTCCGACCAGATGCGGACGGTGCTGCTGCCGGCCGCCGCCCAGCTGACCGCCGCCGAGAACCAGGAGCTGGCGGACGACTTCGCCGAGGCCAAGGCCGTGCCGTGGGCGGCGTACGGGCTGGGCGTGGTGACCCTGGGCGCGCTGGTCTGGGTGCAGATCAGGCTGTTCCGGCGCACCAACCGGGTGTTCAACCCCGGTCTGCTCGGCGCGACCGCCGCCGTGCTGGCCGGGGCGCTCTGGCTGACGGTCGCGGGGCTGGACGCGCACAACGGCCTGGCGCGCAGCGAGTCCAGGGGCGCGGCCCCGCTGCGGGCGCTCAACGCGGCCCGGGTGGACGTGCTGACCGCCCGGCTGGCGGAGAACCTGCACTTCGTCGCCCGGGGTTCGAGCACCACGTACGCGGACCTGTGGACGACGACGACCGAGCACCTGGAGAGCCGCAAGGAGGGCGACGGGGATCTCCCCCGCGGCGGCACGCTGGTGACGGCGCTGCGGCTGGCCCCGCCGGACGCGTCCCCGGCCATCGGGGACGCCAGGACGCGGTACGAGGAGTGGTACGACCGGCACGCCGCGGCGAGCAGGCTGGAGAACGTCGACGCGGACTACCAGGGCGCGCTGGACGCCACGGTGACGGTCAAGGAGGCGGACGTGCCGAAGAGCGCCGACGCCTCGTTCAGCGCCGCCGACCAGGGGCTGGCCAACGCCGCCGGGATCGAGCTGAAGGAGTTCCGGCAGGCGGCCGAGGGCATCGACGGGGACCTGCGCACCGCCGCCGTGGCGGTGGCGCTGCTGGCCCTGGTGGCGGCCGTGGCGGCGGCGCGCGGCCTCGGCCGGCGACTGGCCGAGTACCGGTAGAGGGGGAACGGACATCATGCGCAAGGGAAACGTACGGGCCCGGTCGGTGACGGCGGTGGCGCTGCTGGCGTCCTGCGCGGCGGTGCTGGGCGCGGGCGCCCCGCAGGGCGCCGTGCTGCCGGCGGCGGCCGCGGGGCAGCGGGCACCCCGGGCAGAACAGGCGCCGCAGCAGCCGCAGGCCGACTGCGACGTCTACAAGAGCGTGCCGGCGAGCACCGAGGACGGCCCGGCGGTGAAGGCGATCAAGGCCCGGCGCAGCCTGGTGATCGGCGTGGACCAGAACAGCTACCGCTGGGGCGCGCGCAACCCGAACACCGGTCAGATCGAGGGCTTCGACATCGACCTCGCCAAGGCGATCGGCACGGCCCTCATGGGCGACCCGGAGAAGGTGACCCTCAAGGCGGTGCCGACCGCCGAGCGGATCAAGTTCATCCAGGAGGGCCGGGTCGACCTGATCGTCCGGACCATGACGATCACCTGCGACCGGCTGGACCAGGTCGCCTTCTCCAAGCCGTACTTCACCACCAGCCAGCGGGTGCTGGTGCCGAAGTCGTCGCCGGCCAGGACCATAGACGAGGCGGTGAACGGCAAGACCGTCTGCGCCGCGTCGAGCTCCTCGGCGGAGGACGAGCTGAAGGCCCGCCCGAAGGTCGGGAAGATCGTCACGGTGGAGAACCACCTGGACTGCCTGGTGCTGATGCAGCTCGGCAAGATCGACGCGACCATGACCGACGACGGCCTCGCGGCGAGCCAGGCGGCCCAGGACCAGACCGTCCGGGTGGTGGACGGCGAGGTCCGGCCGGCCGTCATGGGCATCGCGATGCTGAAGAACAGCACCGACCTGACGGCCCGGGTGAACCAGGTACTCGCCGACTACCACTCCGGCGGCGCCTGGCGGGCGGGCTACGACCGCTGGCTCAAGCCGTACATGCTGAACGACGCCGACCACTACTGGCCGAAGGAGCAGGCCCGCTGAGCGGCGCCCGACCGGATCGGTGCGAGGCGCGCCGATGAGGGCGTCCTGACGGCCCGCGCCCGGCCCGTCCTCCGGGCCACCGGCTAGGGTCGGGACGGTCGCGGTGCGGCCGACGACCGGAGCGGAGGGACCCGGACAGCGCGGCGGACACCACGGCGGACACCGCAGCGAGCGGCACCGGACGGCACAGCGAGCGACACCAGACAGGAAGGACACGGCGTTGGCAGCATCTGCTGGTCCGGTGCTGAGCCGGGAGGAGGTGGACCGCGCGCTGGCGCGCCTCGGCGCGGAGCGCGACGCGGTCGAGTCGGCCCTGCTCTCGCTCCAGGACCATCCCGGTCTGCGCCTGCTCGACGGCGCCGAGCTGGCCGGCCGCACCCAGGAGCGCTGGACGGTCGCCGGGCAGGGCCTGCCGCTGCTCTGGGCGCTGTTCGACCGCTACTCGGAGGCCCTGGCCTCCGCCCGCGCGGTGCGCGCCCGCAAGGCCAGGCCCGGCACGCCCGAACTCGCCGAACTGAGCGAGCTGCTGACCGGCGAGGCGGTCACCGTGCCCGGCGGTGCGCTGCCGGACGGCCCGCAGCTGCTCGGCGCACCCGCCAGGCTGGTCGAGCGGGTCAGCCTGGACGCGCTGATGGTGCGGATGAACTCCTGGTACGCCACCGTGCTGGAGGTGGTGAGCGCCGCCGACGCCGTCTGGTCCGCGCTGCCGGCCCGGATCGACCTGCTGCTGGCCGAGCTGCACCGGGTACGGAACCTGGCCGGTTCGCTCGGCGTCCGCACCGGCCACCACCCGCTCGCCGACGACCTGGTCGGGCTGGACGCCGATCTGACGGAGCTGCGGGCCGAGGTCCGCAGCGACCCGCTGGCGCTCTGGCGACCGGCCCGGGTGCCCGCCCAGCGCGGCACCACTCCGGACGGCACCGCGCTGGCCACCCCCTCCGGAATGGTGGACACCGAACGGTTCGACCGGGCCGGGCGGGCGCTGGACGGCGTCCGGCTGGAGCTGGAGAACATGCTGCGGCTGCGCGACGACGCCGAGGAGCGGCTGCAGGGCGTCGGCGAGCTGCTGCAACGGGCGGACGCCACGCTGGCGGAGGCCCGCCGGGCGCGCGGCGAGGTGCTGGCGAAGATAGCGGCCACCGAGGTGCCCGCGGTGCCGGGCCCGGCCTCGGCGCTGCGCGAACGGATCGTGCTGGCACTGGAGTTGCGCCAGAGCGGCCAGTGGTACCGGCTGGCACCGCTGCTGGACGCCCTGGAGGACGCCGCCGCCAAGGAGCTGGGCCGGGCCCGGCAGTCGCTCACCGAGGTGACCCAGCCGCTGGCCGTCCGGGCCGAGCTGCGCGGACGGCTGGACGCGTACAAGGCGATGGCGGCCCGGCTTCGGGTCGCCGAGGACCCGGAAGTGGTCGAGCGCTACGAGAAGGCGCGCTGGCTGCTCTGGAGCGCGCCCTGCGACCTGCGGGCGGCGGCCGCCGCGGTGGCCCGCTTCCAGCAGTCGCTGCGGCCCACCCCGGACGCGTCGGAGCAGGACGGGCCCGGAGCGGGCGGGGCCGGAGCCGGCGGGGCCGCGCAAGGAGAGGCCGTGCAGGGAGAGGCCGGCGGGGCGCCGGTCGACGGACAGGTTCAGGGGGGCTGAGGTTCATGGGCGAAGCGTGCGAGCGGCCGGAGTGCACCGGCGGCGGGACGATCGACGAGGACGGCTACTGCGACGAGTGCGGGCTCGCACCGGCGGGCGCGTCCTCGGTGAAGACCGCCGCCTCCGGCAGCCCGGCGGGCACCCCGGCCACCGCCGCGGGCCCGGGTTCGCCCTGCCCGCGCGACTGCGCCGGGACGATCGACGACGACGGCTACTGCGACGAGTGCGGCCTCACCGCCCCCGGCGGCGACACCGGGCTCACCCAGCCGTACCTGCCCTCGGCCCGGGTCGCCCCCGACTCCGGGCGGAGCGGCTCGTCCCGGGCCGGCTCCGGCTCGTCCCACACGATGTCCGGCCGCTCCCGCTCGCACCGCTCCACCCGGACCGGCAGCGGCCGCTCGGTGTCGGTGCGCAGCAGCCGGGGCAGCGTCAGCGCGGGCACCCGCAGCCGGCTCGGCGCCGGCCTGGTGACGGTGCCGAGCGTCCCGGACGCCGACCCGGCGCAGGCCGTGCTGGCCAACCCCGAGGTGCCGGAGCGCAAGCGGTTCTGCTCCAAGTGCGACACCCCGGTGGGCCGGGAGAAGAACGGCCGCCCGGGCCGCCCGGAGGGCTTCTGCACCAAGTGCGGCACGCCGTACTCGTTCACGCCCAAGCTGCGCCGGGGGGACCTGGTCGGCGGGCAGTACGAGGTGGTGGGCTGTCTGGCGCACGGCGGGCTCGGCTGGATCTACCTGGCGGTGGACCGGCGGGTCAACGACAAGTGGGTGGTGCTGAAGGGCCTGCTGGACACCGGGGACGAGGACGCGCTCGCGGTGGCCGTCGCGGAGCGGCGCTTCCTGGCCGAGGTGGACCACCCGAACATCGTCCGCATCATCAACTTCGCCGAGCACCCGGACCTGCGCACCGGCTCCACCGACGGCTACATCGTCATGGAGTACGTCGGCGGCAAGTCGCTCAAGGACATCGCCAACGACCGCCGCACGCCGGACGGCCACCGCGAGCCGCTGCCGGTGGAGCAGGCGATCGCGTACGCGCTGGAGGCGCTGCCCGCACTCGGGTACCTGCACAGCCGGGGCCTGGTGTACTGCGACTTCAAGATCGACAACGTGATCCAGAGCGGCGACGCGCTCAAGATCATCGACATGGGCGCGGTCCGCCACCTGGACGACGACGGCCCGATCTACGGCACCATCGGCTACCAGGCCCCCGAGATCGCCACCGACGGCCCCTCCCCCGCCTCCGACCTCTACACCGTGGCCCGCACCCTCGCGGTGCTCACCTTCGACTTCCAGGGCTACAGCACCACCTACCGCCACTCCCTGCCCGGGCCCGAGGCCGTACCGGTCTTCGCCGCGTACGAGTCGTACTACCGCTTCCTGGTCCGTGCCACCGACCCGGACCCGGCCCGCCGGTTCGCCTCCGCCGAGGAGATGGCCGACCAGCTCACCGGCGTGCTGCGCGAGGTGCTGGCGCTCCAGGACGGCCGGCCGCGCCCCGCCCTCTCCACCCTGTTCGGCCCGGAGCTGCGGGTGGTCGACACCGAGCTGGTACTGCCCGGCACCGTACCCGGCGAGCTGCGGGTGGCCGCCCTCGACCCGGCCGCCGCCGCGCTGGCGCTGCCCGCCCCCCGGGTCGACCCCGCCGACCCCAACGCCGGCTTCCTCGCCACCCTGCTCGGGGCCGACCCCGAGGAGGCGCTGACCGCCCTGGCCGGCGCGCCCGCCGACTCCGTCGAGCGACGGCTGCGCGAGCTGCGCGCCCAGCTGGAACTCGGCCGGCACCGCGAGGCCGCGGACGCCCTGACCGCTCTGGAGAACGACCACCCCGACGACTGGCGGGTGGTCTGGTACCGCGGCCTGACCGCCCTGGCCGGCTCCGCCACCGCGGCGGACCGGGCCCCCGACCCGGGCGGCGTACGCGCCGCCGCCGAGGCCTTCGACGCCGTCTACGACGCCTTCCCCGGCGAGAGCGCCCCGAAGCTGGCCCTCGCCATCTGCGCCGAACTCCTCGGCTCCGGCGGCGACTCGGCCGAGTTCTACCGGCTGGTGTGGAGCACCGACCAGGCCTACCTGAGCGCCGCCTTCGGGCTGGCCCGGGTCCGGCTCGGGGACCTCGACCGGCCGGGCGCCGTCGCCGTCCTGGAGTCGGTGCCGGCCACCTCCAGCCAGTTCACCGCCGCCCGGATCGCCGCCGTCCGGGCCCGGCTGCGCGAACGGCCCGCCACCGACCCGCTCGGCGCCGACCTCGGCGCGAGCTCCGCGCAGCTGACCGCGCTGCGCCTGGACGACCGCCGCCGCGAGGAGCTCGCCGTGGAGGTGCTCGGCGCCGCGCTCGGCTGGGTGACGGCCGGCTCTCCCGGAGAGGGCGGCCAGGCCCGGTCGGCCGGCGAGGTCACCGTACTGGGACGGCCGGCCGTCGAACGGGAACTGCGGTTCGCACTGGAGCAGTCCTACCGGGTACTCGCCCGGTTGGCCGACCGGGCCGAGACCAGGATCGAGATGGTGGAGCGGGCCAACCGTGCCCGCCCCAGGACGTGGGTGTAGCCAATGCCACAGCAGACCGTGTGCCCGAGCTGTTCCGAGCCGCTGGATCCGGAGGACGTCTTCTGCGGCTCCTGCGGGGCCGGCCGGGACGGCCGCCCGGCCCCGGGCGCGATGCCCGCCAGCTGGTCCGCCGCCCGCGGTGAGGACCACCCGCCGACCGTCCCGGCGCAGAGCGCTCCGGTCTGCGTGCACTGCGGCGTGCCGCAGGTCACCACCGACGGCTACTGCGAGGCCTGCGGCGGCGCCCAGCCCCGCCCGCGCGACCACATGGAGAAGTCCCTCGCGGGCGTCGCCGGGGTCAGCGACCGGGGCGTGCGCCACCACCGCAACGAGGACTCCTTCACCGTCGCCGCCACCTCGCTGCCCGGTGGCGAGCCGGTCGTGGTGGCCGTGGTCTGCGACGGGGTCTCCTCCTCCGACCGGCCCGACGAGGCGTCCGAGACCGCCGTCGACACCGCCTCCGAGTCGCTGCTCACCGCACTGGAGGCCGGCCACGAGCCCAACGCGGCGATGCGCCAGGCGATCGCCGACGCCGCCAAGGCCGTCGCCGACCTCGCCGTGGACGGCGCCTCGCCCACCCGGCCCGACCTCAACGCGCCCGCCTGCACCTACGTCAGCGCGATAGCGTCCGGCGGCCGGGTCACCATCGGCTGGGTCGGCGACACCCGGGCCTACTGGATCCCGGACGACCGGGCCTGCGCCGAGCCGTTCCGGCTCACCCAGGACGACTCCTGGGCCGCCCGGATGGTCGAGGCCGGGCTGATGGCCGAGGCCGAGGCCTACGCCGACCCGCGCGCCCACGCCATCACCGGCTGGCTCGGCGCGGACGCCGAGGAGGTCGTCCCGCACACCCTGGACTTCACCCCGCACGTCCCCGGTGTGCTGCTGATCTGCACCGACGGCCTCTGGAACTACGCCGAGGCCGCCACCGACCTGGCCTACTTCGTCCGCCAGGACGCCCGCGCCGAACCGCTCGCCGCGGCGCAGACCCTGGTGAAGTTCGCGGTCGCGGCCGGCGGGCACGACAACATCACCGTCGCCGTCCTGCCGATCGACCCGACCACCGGGCCGGCCGCCGGGCCCGCCGGCGGGGAGGACACCGGGGAGGACGCCCGGACGGCGACCGCGCTGGACCTGCCGGTGATCGGCGCCGCACCGGAGGGCCCCGAGGAGGAACACGACCCGACCCTCCCCGACCTGCCGGTGATCGGCTCGCCCGCCGCGCCCCTGCCGCCCGCCGCGCCGCCCGCCGCACCGCCGGTCGTCCCCCCGCGACCGCCGCACCCGCCGACGGCCTGACGCACGCGCCGCCCCGGCCCCACCCGCCCCCACCGACCGTTTCGCACCTTCGACCACCCGACGGGAGCCACCGGCCCATGGCAACACTGGCGAAGCCGAACCTGCCCAGGTTCGACGTGGACATCTTCCAGAACGAGTTCCTCGCGGACGGCGCCCGCGAGGTGAACGCCATCGTCACCGTCACCGCGACCGGCGGCGGCACGTCCGGCGGCCGTCCGCTGGGAGTGTCCGACGCGGGGTCGCAGGGCGCGGGCAACCAGTCCGCCGCCGTGGTGATCATGGTGGACTGCTCCGGCTCGATGGACTACCCGGCCAGCAAGATGCGCGGCGCCCGGGAGGCCACCGCCGCCGCCATCGGCACCGTCCGCGACGGCGTCGCCTTCGCCGTGGTGGCCGGCACCCACGAGGCCCGCGACATCTATCCCGGGGACGGCACCCTCGCGATCGCCTCCGAGGCCACCCGCGCCCGGGCCAGAGAGGCGCTGCGCCGGCTCAACGCGGCCGGCGGCACCGCCATGGGCACCTGGCTGGCCAAGGCCGACAAGCTCTTCCTCAGCCGCCGCGACATCGCCATCCGGCACGCCATCCTGCTGACCGACGGCAACAACGAGCACGAGTCGGCGGCCGACCTGGACCGCGCCATCGAGCGGGTGACCGGCCACTTCACCGCCGACTGCCGAGGCGTGGGCACCGACTGGAAGGTGGACGAGCTGCGCAAGATCTCCTCCGCGCTGCTCGGCACCGTCGACATCGTCGCCGAACCGTCCGGCCTCGCCGAGGACTTCCGCTCGATGATGGCCGGCGCGATGGGCAAGCAGGTCGCCGACGTCGCGCTGCGGATCTGGACGCCGGCCAACGCGGTGGTCAAGTTCGTCAAGCAGGTCGCTCCCTCGGTGGAGGACCTGACCGGCCGCCGCGCGGAGGCCGGCCCCCGCGCGGGCGACTATCCCACCGGCTCCTGGGGCGACGAGAGCCGCGACTACCACGTCTGCGTGGAGGTCCCGGCCGCCGCCGTCGGCAACGAGATGCTCGCCGCCCGGGTCAGCCTGGTCCTGCCGCCGCAGGCCGGCGGCGGGCCCGAGGTGCTGACCCAGGGCCTGGTCAAGGCGGTCTGGACGGACGACCTGGCCTCGTCCACCCGGATCAGCCCGCAGGTGGCCCACTACACCGGGCAGGCCGAACTGGCCTCCTCCATCCAGGAGGGGCTGGAGGCCCACCGGGCCGGGGACGTGGACCGCGCCACCGCGAAGCTCGGCGCCGCCGTCCGGATCGCCCACGCGACCGGCAACGAGGGCACCTTCAAACTGCTCCAGAAGGTGGTGGACGTGGTCGACCCCAAGGAGGGTACGGTTCGGTTCCGTAAGGACGTGAGCGAGGCCGACTCGATGACCCTTGAGACCCGGTCGACCAAGACCGTACGTGTGAAGAAGTGACCGGTGAGGACGTGACCGGGCCCGAGCCCGGCCTGACGCTGCCCCAGCTGGCTGGAATTGAGGGGGGACCTGATGCCGATCTGCCCGAGGGGCCATGAGTCGCAGGCCGAGGACTGGTGCGACTTCTGCGGCTTCCCGATGACACCACCGCCACCGATCCCGCCGCCGCCCGGCACTCTCCCGGGCGCGCACGGGATCCCTGGGACGCCCGGAGGGCACGCGGCCCCCGGCGGCTACGGCTCCCACGGCTCCCACAGCTCCCACGGGGCGCCCGGCGGTCACGGCGGAGCGCCGTTCGGCGGACCGGTGGCGCCCGGCGCGGTACCGCCCCCTGCCACGCAGGGCTACCCGGAGCTCACCGAGGGCCTGGTGGTCTGCCCGATCTGCCGCAGCCCGCAGACCGGCCGGTTCTGCGAGGAGTGCGGGTACGACTATGACCTCTCCGCGCCCTCGCACCGCCAGCCCACGGCCGACGGCGGCATCCCCGGGCAGGCGGCCGGGCCCGCCCCGCTGAACATCCCGGCCGCGTACGGCGGCAGCCCGCAGCCCGGCGGCCAGGGACAGCAGCAGCCGGCCCCGCACCAGCAGCCCCAGCACGGCCAGCTGTCGCACGCCCAGCCCCAGCACGGCCAGCCTCAGCACAGCCAGCACCAACACGGTCAGCACCAACAGGCCCAGCACCAGCCGCAGTCGCAGCAGCCACCGCAGCCGCAGCACCCGCAGGGCCCCCACGGCGGCGCGCCGTCCGGCTACGGCTACCCGCCGCCCCAGCCCGCCAACGGGCAGCAGGCGCCCGCACCCGCACCCGCGCACGGCTCGCCGTACCAGGAGAACCCGCCCCGCGAGGACTCCGGCCCGGTCTACGCCCAGCCGGGCCCGACCGGTCGCGGCGAGGAGTTCGGCACCTCGTTCAACCTGGCCCCGCCGGTGCCGCCGCAGGTCCAGCAGGCTCCCCCGCAGGCCCAGCAGCAGCCCCCGCTGGGCCACCCCGGCCAACCAGGGCACCCCGGCCGGCCCGAGCCGGTGCGGTCCAACTGGCTCGCGGTGGTCTCGGCCGACCGCGACTACTTCACCGACATGATGGCCCGCAGTGGCCCGGAGGCGGCGGGCCTGTTCTTCCCGCCGTACTGCCCCGAGCGGCGCATTCCGATCACCGGTCGCGGCCAGCTGCGGATCGGCCGGCGAAGCCAGCACCGCGGCACCGTACCGGAGATCGACCTGTCGGTACCGCCGGAGGACCCGGGCGCCTCGCACCAGCACGCGCTGCTCGCCGAACAGGCGGACGGCAGCTGGGTGCTGGTCGACCAGGACTCCACCAACGGCACCACGGTGAACGGCGGCGCCGAACCGATCGCCCCGCACACCGCGATCCCGCTGAACGACGGCGACCGGATCCACATCGGAGCGTGGACCACCATCACCCTGCACCGCGCCTGAACCTCCGGCCCGGGCCGAGCGGTCCTCAACCACCGCTCGGTCCGGGCGCATTACCGCCCCAGGCAAAATGATCTCCCAAAGACCGCGCTCCACCTGCACGGCGTCCCTGAATACCCGTAGGGTCAGGATGCATGACTGCTGCTATATCCGCCGACGGAATCCGTCAGCGGTACGGGGACGTACAAGCCGTCGACGGAGTGTCACTCACCGTCGAGGTCGGCGAGTTCTACGGGATCCTGGGCCCGAACGGCGCCGGGAAGACGACCACGCTGGAGATCCTGGAGGGAATCCGCAAACCCGACGAGGGCCGGATCGAGCTGCTGGGGATGGCTCCCTGGCCGCGTAATCCGAAGCTGCTGCCGCGCATCGGCGTGCAGTTCCAGGCTTCGGCCTTCTTCAACAAACTGACGGCACGCGAGACGATCCGCACCTTCGCCTCCTTCTACGGCGTCGGCCCCAAGCGCGCCGACGCGATGCTGGAGCGGGTCGGCCTGGCCGAGTCGGCTGCGGTGATGACCGACAAGATGTCCGGCGGCCAGGCCCAGCGACTCTCCATCGCCTGCGCGCTGGCCCACGACCCGGAGCTCGTCTTCCTGGACGAGCCCACCACCGGCCTCGACCCACAGGCCCGCCGCAACCTCTGGGACCTGCTGCGGGGCATCAACTCCGAGGGCCGCACGGTCGTGCTCACCACCCACTACCTGGACGAGGCGGAGGTGCTCTGCGACCGCGTCTCGGTGATGGACCACGGGAGGATCCTCAGGACCGGCGCTCCGGCCGCCCTGGTCCGGGAGATCGACGACACCGTGCGGGTCAGCGTGGAGTCCGGCCTGCTGAGCGCCGACACCGCCCGCGAACTGCTCGCGGCGGCCGGTGCCGAGATCGCCTCGATCGAGGACGACGGTGTCTCGCTCTCCGTCTCCACCCGGCTCCCGGCCCCGGTGCTCTCCGTACTGGCCGAGCGCAACGCGTTGCGCGGCCTCGAAGTGCGCGGCGCCACCCTGGAGGACGTCTTCCTCCAGCTCACCGGACGGGAGTACCGCGCATGAGCGCCGACCGCACCCAGGCCACCGCAGTGCCCGCGCAGCGGGCCCAGGCCCCGGCCGGCGGCCCCGCCGGAACGCCGGAACGCGAGCGGGTCAGCGCCTTCGGGAGTCTCTCGCGGGTGATGCTGGTCTCCTTCGTCCGGGACCGCGCCGCCGTCTTCTTCGTGATCCTCTTCCCGTTGATGTTCCTGCTGCTGCTCGGCACCCTGCTCAAGGGCGCCACCAGCCCGCACGCCAAGGTCGTCCAGGTCGGCGCGGTCCAGATCCTGGACTCGGTGCAGGGCGACGGCCGGGCCCAGCTGGAGAAGGTCCTGACGATCAACCGCAGCGACGACGAGGCCGCCGCGCTGGACAAGGTCCGCAAGGGCGACCTGGACGCGATGATCAAGGAGGGGCCGGACGGCAAGGTGGTACTGCGCTTCAGCGCGGCCGACCAGGTCCGCGCCGGCTCCGTCCAGGGCATCGTCAACTCGGTGGTCCAGCAGGCCAACCAGGCCGCCACCGGCAAACCGCCGGCCTTCGTGCTAGACGCGAGCCAGGTCGAGGACAACTCGCTGAAGCCGATCCAATTCCTCACTCCCGGCCTGCTCGGCTGGGCGGTGGCCACCGGTGCGGTGTTCAGCGCTTCACTGACCCTGGTCTCCTGGCGGCAGAAGAAGGTCCTGCGGCGCCTGCGGCTGGCCCCGGTCAGCGCCGGGTCGATCGTGGCCTCCCGGATCGCGGTCTCGGTGCTGACCGCGCTCGTCCAGACGGCCGTCTTCATCGCGGTCGCCACCACCCCGTTCTTCGGGCTGAAGCTCACCGGAGACTGGTGGCTGATCATCCCGCTGGTGGTGTGCGCCACGATCGCCTTCATGTCGATCGGCCTGCTGGCCGGGTCGGTCGCCAAGACGGAGGAGGCGGCCAACGGCATCTCGCAGATCATCGTGCTGCCGATGTCGTTCCTGTCCGGCTCGTTCTTCCCGGCCGATAACATGCCCGGCTGGCTGAAGACCTTCTCCGAGGTACTACCGCTGAAGCACCTGGTCAGCGCGGCGCAGTCGGTGCTCTCCCGGGGCGGCGGCGTGATGGACGCGCTGCCGACGATGGGCGGGCTGCTGGCCTTCGCCGCCGTGCTCACCGCGATCGCCGGGCGGTTGTTCCGCTGGGAGGACGCGTAGCAGCCGCTCCCCGTCGAGGGGTCCCGCACGGGGTCGTAGGCCGGAAGTCCCGGTGTACGACCCCGTCGGCGTCTGCGACCATGGTCGGGTGAAAGAGATCCGGCGTGGCACGCTCAGCGAGGAGACGTTCTTCGAGCAGGTCGGCGGCGAACCGACCTTCCGTCGACTGGTGCACCGTTTCTACCAGGGCGTCGCCGAGGACGAGTTGCTGCGGCCGATGTACCCCGAGGAGGACCTCGGGCCCGCCGAGGAGCGCTTCGCCCTGTTCCTGATGCAGTACTGGGGCGGCCCCCGCACCTACAGCGAACAGCGCGGCCACCCGCGGCTGCGGATGCGGCACGTGCCGTTCAAGGTGGACCGCGCGGCGCACGACGCCTGGCTGAAGCACATGCGGACCGCCGTGGACGAACTGGCCCTGCCGGCCGACGCCGAGCGCCAGCTCTGGGACTATCTCGTCTATGCCGCCGCCTCGATGATCAACACCGAGGGCTGACCGGCCCGGCCTGCCGCCCGGAACGCGACGGGTCGGGTCGCGCCGGGTCCGGTCCTACCGGACCGGGCTGAGCCCCAGACCCGCGCCCGGCGCGGCCGCCGTACGGACCGCCACCGATCCGGCCGGGGCGCTCAGCCGGAGCCAGCCGCCGGCCCGGTGCACGGTGAGCGGGACGGCCGGCTTGAGGAAGCCGATCACATAGGCCGCGTGCACGGCGCGCAGCGGCAGTTCGGGCAGGGCCGCGACCGGCCGGGACCAGATCTCGTCGGCGAGCGCGTCCAGCACCGCACGGGTCCGGTGGTGCTCCGGAACGGCCTCGCTGCGCTCGCGGAACTCCCTCACCCCGGCCATCAGTTCGGGGTACACCTCGTCAACGGGGGGCTCACCGGCCGGCCGCCAGCCGGAGCGCGGCGGCAGCAGACCCGCCCAGGCCGGGCCGGTGACGGGCGCGGGCAGCGTGACGGTGTTCGCCTCGCCGTTCACACCGTCCAGCAACTGGCCCGCCGAGACGGTGCGGTCGACGGGCGCGGCGAGCGCGGTCAGCCGCGCGGTGCGGATCGCCAGCGCGCCCGAACCACCCAGCGGCAGCCGTCCGAAGACCGCCAGCACACTGTCGGCCCCGGGCCGGGCCACCGCCTGCAACCGCACCGCCGCCGCCTTGTCGAAGCGCAGCAGGCGGACCAGGAAGGCGGCCAGGTCGGCGGCCTCCCCGGCGTCGGCGAGGGCGAGGGGGGCGGTGGTGGTCAACGCTCGTCAGCTCGAATCGTCAGGTCGTCGGTGGTGGAGCGGATGCTCAGGCGGCCGCGCCGGCCGTCTCCCCGGCCGGGCTGCGGTCGTCCATGCTGCGGTCGTCCATGAAGCGCGTGAGGAACTCCCGCTCCACCGGGCTGATCCGGCGCGGCCGGCCCTCGGCCAGATCGTAGGGGACGACCACGGTGGACGCCCGGACGTACACCGTCTCGGTGCCGTCCTCGGCGGTGTCCTTGATCTCGTACGAGACCGTCAGCGAGGCGCCGCCGATCCTGGTCACCCAGGTCTCGATGGTGACCGGCTCGGGCCGGTGCACCAGCGGGCGCTTGTAGTCGATCTCGTGGCGGGCCACCACCGAACCGCCCGCGAACTCCCCCGCCCCGGCCGCGGCGGCCTGGGTGAACATGAAGTCGATCCGGGCCTCCTCCAGGTACCGCAGGAAGACCACGTTGTTGACGTGCCCGAAGGCGTCCATGTCGGACCAGCGCAGCGGGCAGGCGTAGATGTGGCGTGCCACGAGTGTTCTCCTCGACGTCCGTTGACCCGCCGGACGGCTGTGGCGGCGGGCCGCGGCCCGGCAGGCCGCCCCGGAGGGCAGTCTGCCGGGCCGTTGTGACAGCTGGATGTCAGCCTCGGGTCAGCTTCTTGTAGGTGGCCCGGTGCGGACGGGCGGCGTCGGCGCCCAGCCGCTCGATCTTGTTCTTCTCGTACGACTCGAAGTTGCCCTCGAACCAGAACCACTTGCTCTCGCCCTCGTAGGCGAGGATGTGGGTGGCCACTCGGTCCAGGAACCAGCGGTCGTGGGAGATGACCACGGCGCAGCCGGGGAACTCCAGCAGCGCGTTCTCCAGCGAGGAGAGCGTCTCGACGTCCAGGTCGTTGGTCGGCTCGTCGAGGAGCAGCAGGTTGCCGCCCTGCTTGAGGGTGAGCGCCAGGTTCAGGCGGTTGCGCTCACCACCGGAGAGCACGCCGGCCGGCTTCTGCTGGTCCGGGCCCTTGAAGCCGAACGCCGAGACGTAGGCGCGGGACGGCATCTCGACCTGGCCGACGTTGATCCAGTCCAGGCCGTCGGAGACGACCTCCCAGAGCGTCTTCTTCGGGTCGATGTTGGCGCGGGTCTGGTCGACGTAGCTGATCTTGACCGTCTCGCCGACCTTGACCTTGCCGGAGTCCGGGGTCTCCAGGTCCTGGAGCATCTTGAACAGCGTGGTCTTGCCGGCGCCGTTCGGGCCGATGATGCCGACGATGCCGTTGCGCGGCAGGGTGAAGCTCAGGTCGTCAATGAGGATCTTGTCACCGAAGGCCTTGGAGAGGTTCTCCACCTCGATGACGATGCTGCCCAGACGCGGGCCCGGCGGGATCTGGATCTCCTCGAAGTCCAGCTTCCGCATCTTGTCGGCCTCGGCCGCCATCTCCTCGTAGCGGGCCAGACGGGCCTTGGACTTCGCCTGGCGGCCCTTGGCGTTGGAGCGGACCCACTCCAGCTCCTCGCGGAGCCGCTTGGCGCGCTTGGCGTCCTTCTGGCCCTCGACCTTGAGGCGCGACTGCTTGCTCTCCAGGTAGGTGGAGTAGTTGCCCTCGTAGCCGATGGCGCGGCCGCGGTCGAGCTCCAGGATCCAGCCGGCCACGTTGTCCAGGAAGTACCGGTCGTGGGTGACGGCGACGACGGTGCCGGCGTACTTGGCCAGGTGCTGCTCCAGCCAGTTCACCGACTCGGCGTCCAGGTGGTTGGTGGGCTCGTCGAGCAGCAGCAGGTCGGGGGCCTCCAGCAGTAGCTTGCAGAGCGCCACGCGGCGCTTCTCGCCACCGGAGAGCTTGGTGACGGCCCAGTCGCCGGGCGGGCAGCCCAGCGCGTCCATGGCCTGCTCCAGCTGGGCGTCGAGGTCCCAGGCGTTGGCGTGGTCCAGATCCTCCTGGAGCTTGCCCATCTCGTCGAGCAGCGCGTCCGAGTAGTCGGTGGCCATCAGCTCGGCGATCTCGTTGAAGCGGTTGAGCTTCCCCTTGATCTCCTTGACGCCGTCCTCGACGTTCTCCAGGACGGTCTTGGTCTCGTCGAGCGGCGGCTCCTGGAGCAGCATGCCGACGGTGTAACCGGGCGAGAGGAAGGCGTCGCCGTTGGAGGGCTGCTCCAGACCGGCCATCATCTTCAGCACGGTGGACTTACCCGCGCCGTTGGGGCCCACGACGCCGATCTTCGCTCCGGGGAGGAAGCTGAGCGTCACGTCGTCAAGGATGACCTTGTCTCCGTGCGCCTTGCGTACCTTGCGCATCGTGTAGATGTATTCCGCCACGTGAGATCGCTCCGGCGTCGTCGGGAGTAATTCGGCTTGCAGCCTTCCATTGTGCCGCACCCGCCGGGAGCCCCGAACCGCCCCGGCTGCCCCACCGGGGTATCCGCCCGGGCCACCGGACACGGCTGCGCGAGGGCAGGGACGGGCATGACGGCGAGGTGCCCCGGACGCGAAGCGGCCCGGCCCCCCGCAACAGGTGCGGGGAGCCGGGCCGGGAGTACAGCCGCCTTCGGCGTCCGGCGCCGGTGGCGTTCGGGCGCTCTCGGCGCCCCGGCTGCCTCAGTGGGCCGGCAGCCTCAGTGCCTCAGCGGCCTCAGGCGGCGCTGCGACCGTGGCGGCCGCGACGGCGCAGGACGAAGACCGCGGCACCGCCGGCCACGACCAGACCGCCGGCGGCGGCGGCGATCATCGGGGTGGCGTCGTTACCACCGGTCTGGGCCAGGTCACCGGTGGTGCCGGGGGCCGAGCTGCTGCCGGCCGGAGTCGGCTGCCCGGCCGCGGTGCTGGGGGCGGCCGACGGCGTACCGCTGGGGGTGCCGGTCGGGGTGCCGGTCGGGACCGGGGCCGCCGACGGGCTGGAGGTCGGCGGGGTCACGCTGGAGACCTTGCAGTCCAGGATGCCCTTGAACTCCTTGCTGAAGCCGTTCGGGCCGGTGACGGTGATGTCGTAGGCGGTGTCCTCCGCGACCGGGACGACGACGCTCTCGGCCTTGCCCGGCTGCACGGTGAGCGACTTGCCCGGCTTCACCGTGACGGTGGCCGCCTCGTCACCACCGTTGGTCACGGTGACCCGGACGCCGTTGGAGTCGCACTCGACCTGGGCGGTGCTGTCCAGCAGCGCGCCCTTGCCCTGCTTCCAGGAGCCCTTGGCCGCGTCGGTGACGCTGAGCTTGGTGGAACCGGCCAGGATCATGGTCTGGCTGTGCTTCTCGGGGGTGTAGCCCTTGCTGAGGAAGACCCGGCCGCTGGGCACCACGGTGTCGGCCGCGGCCGTGACGGTGGCCGCGCCGTCCGGGGTGCCCGCGGGCACGTCCAGGAACAGCTGGGTGTCCTTGGCGACCGGACCGGTCAGGCCGGTGACCGGCTTGCCGTCCTTGTCGACCAGCTTCACCTTGTCCGCGGCGTCGCCGGACAGCGCCAGCTTCACCTCGGAGGCGCTGGAGTTGATGGTGAACGGGCCGAGCTTGTTGCCCGGCTTGCCCGACGCCGAGTCCGGGGTGAGGCTCAGCGAGGGCTTGGGCTCGGCGGCGATGCCCTTGTTCTTCTCGCTGACCAGGTAGTCGCGCAGTTGCTTGGCCTGCGAGTCCTTCGGGATGGCGTTCTTGCCGTCCGAGAAGCGCCAGATCGCGGCCTGGGTGCCGGCGGCGGCGTCCTCCTTGGTGAGCTCGCCCTGGACGCCGGCGTCCGTGGCGAGCTTCTTGAGGTCCGTCACCTGCGGGTAGGAGTTCTCCAGGATCCAGCGGATCTTGGCGGCGTCCTGCGCCTTCTCCTTGCGGCCGAGCGAGCTCGACTTCCAGTCCGACTCCTGGTACTCCACCCCGCTGGTGATGTTGACCGGGTGGTCGATGTCGATGCAGTACGTCTGGATCACACCGTTGGCCGTCTTGAGCGTGAACAGACCGCCCTGTATGGAGTGACCGCCCTCGATGGCGATCTCCTCACTCGTCATCGTCGGCTGAATGACAGCCGTGACGCCCGCACCGGGCGCGTCAGCCGCAGCCGCCGCACCGGCCGCGAGCAGGCTTCCGCCCAGCACCAAGCTGGTCGTGAGCATGACAGTGGTGACGCGCGGAAGACTCCGCCCCTGCCTGTGGAACATCTGGGATCCCTCCGGGCCGGGCCATGCCGATGGGCAGCCCGCCTTGCATTGCCGCGCCCCCTGTGGCGCAGCCGCATGTGTGTGAACCAGACGAATCCTATTGAGTCCAGGAGGCGCGCAAACCCCCATGCGAAATCAGGACGATTCCGTATCTGTATCGTTATCAACACTCCCAGCTTCCACACAAGCTGACGCTCAGCCAGAAAGTCTGGATCTTTCGGTAAACCGATCCGGGATTGCGCGTGCGGGCACAACAACCGTCTCGATCAACATATTTGTCGACAGTTAAGATCACCCGCCGGTCAGATCAGGGCAGCCTGCTCGCCACCCCCATTCCCCTCGTCGGCCACCTGGGTGCCCGTCACCGACGCCATCGCCGACGCCTTTCGCGCCTCCAGCGCGTCCGCGATCCAGCCCGGCACGGCCTCCCCGACGAGCACACCGGCCGCCGGCCCGGCACCGCCCACGGACTCGCCCCTGACCCCCGACGACCAGCGGAAGACCGTGGTGCCGCGAGTGAGATCGTGTCCGACCGACCGGGCGTCGATCTCGACCCTGCTGCGCCGTGCCTCCCCTTCGGTCCACTCACGCACCCTCAGCCGACCGTTCACCACCACCGGATCACCCTTGGCGAGAGAGCCGATCAGATGCACCGCCAGCGCACGCCAGGCCGTCACCGTCACCCACTGGGTCTCGCCGTCCACCCAGCCGTCCTTCTGCCGGTCGTAACGGCGCTCCGTCGACGCCAGCCGGAAGTTGGCCATCGGGACACCGCCGGCCGTCTCGGCGTAACTCACCTCGGTCGCGACATTGCCGATCACCGTCACCTGGGTCTCGTTCACAGAACACTCTCCGTTCTCCGCGATGCACCGTACGGAATCGATCGGCGCGAGTTGAGAGTGCTCTTCCCCGGAAATCAACGCCAGCGAGATCGGAAATCCTGTGGACAACTCGGGCCTGTGGAAAACCGGGGTCACTCGCAGGAGTGAATTTGAGCCCTTCAAGAGTCCACTTCACACCCACTTCCGCGCGGCCATGACAAGAAACCGGCCGCTTCCCGCCCCGACCGCACACCCCGAAGGGTGGTTCACTCCACCGTCCGCGCACGTCATCCGACCGAACGAACCCGAATACGACCCCCCACCCGCGTTGGCCGCGACACTTTCTCCGTGCCGAATCCATAACGGGTGGGGCGGCAGCCCCGTAACGACTGCACAACGTCCGGCACGGAAGGCCGCCAGACCGCTGCACTCACGGCCTTCACCTGCGATTATCGGACCGCTCCACCGAAGCCGACACACCCGCGACGGTGTTGTTACACCCGGCCGAGGAACTGGACACCCTTATCCTGTCCCCGACAGGGCAAGGGTCCGCCAACCCCCACCCGCACCCTCAGGCACGGGGCCGGACAGCGGGCGCAGCACGCGCCCGTCGCCCGACCCCGGCAACGGTCACGCCCGCCAGGGCGCCGCCCGTCCCGCCCCCATAGCTCAGCGGATAGAGCACCCGCCTTCTAAGCGGTAGGTCGCAGGTTCGAATCCTGCTGGGGGCACACCTCACCTCTCACCTGGGAAGTCGCCAGGCGTTCGGCACTTTGGCCCAATACGCGGCGGTTGGACACCAACCGCCCGGGCAAATTGGCCATCACTACCCAGCGTGACCGCACAGCAACGCCGGCGCCGGTTTCACCGAATCCCCCCGCCCGTTCCGCCCGACTCTCCCATTACCTCCCGGGTCCGATCCCTGCACGCCCGGAACCCACCCGCGGACACTCGGTGAAATCGGCGAACACGAGGCGTCGCAGCCCGCTCACTTTCTGCTGGCATATGCACGACGGAGAAGCGGAACACCCGCACCCGGGGTACCGGAGGACATTCGCCGCGAACACAGCGAAGCTCACATCACCGACCTCCCCGAGCGGGCCTCGGGACGGAAATGCGCACCTGGCATTCCGCAGCCCGAGAACCGCCCCCGAGCGGCCGGTGGATGACACCACGGTTCCTCCCCGCCCGGCAGCACACCACGAAGCGGGCACCGCCCCGCTCAACCCGCCGTCGCAACCGCCGGGTCCGCCGGGTCCGCCGCCGTCGGCAGACCGGCCAGATAGCCGTCCAGCAACGCGGTCTGCCGCTCGGCCGGGAACTCCCCCGGGGCGAACAGTGCCTGGACCACCAGCCCCAGCACGAAGGCCTGCGCGCCCGCCGCGAGCCGCGCCGCGTCCGCGCCGGCCGGCAGCTCGCCGAGCCGCTGGGCGTCCGTGATGTGCCCCGCCAGCGCCTCCCGTGAGCGCCCGTAGCGGCCGGCGTGCGCGGCCGCCAGCTCGGGGTCGGCCAGCGCCACGTCCCAGGAGCCGACCCAGATCCGGTTGCCCGCCACGGCCGCCTCGTCCAGCGGCAGGACGTCCAGCAGCGCCGCCCGCAGCCGGGCCAGCCCGGCCGGCGGCGGGGGGCCGTCCACCGGGGCGGCGCGGCGCGGGCGCTCGCCGGACCGCCGGTCCAGCACGTCGAGCGCATACGCCACCAGGGCCCGCTTGTTGGCGAAGTAGTGCGTCAACAGCCCGGTGGAGGCGCCCATTTCGGCGGCCACCGCACGCAGCGTCAGGCCTTCGAAGCCATGGGCCGACAGCACCCGCCAGACCGCTTCGGAGACTTCCAGGCGGCGGGCGGCATGGTCTCCACGGGCTGGCGTCATGCCGCTATCTTACGTACCAAACGTTTGTTATGTATATATGACTCAACCGGTTCGCACTCCGGCCGCACCCCGCCCCTCGCTCCGAAAGGCCCGCCCGTGTTTGCCGTACCGCTCGCCGAGAACGCCGAACTGCGCCCGCTGGAGCCGTGGCAGGCGGCCGAGTTCCTGGCCCACATCGACCGGGCCCGCGCCCACACCGACCCCTGGATCCCCTGGGCCTCCCGCTCCACCGACCTCGACTCGGCCCGCGCCACCCTCCAGGGCTACGCCGACAGGCAGGCCGCCGACACCGGCCGGATCTACGGCATCTGGCTGGACGGCACGCTGGTCGGCGGCGTGATGTTCGTGCATTTCAGCGCCGACGCGGGCAACTGCGAGATCGGGGTCTGGACGGAACCCGCGGGCGAGGGCCGGGGTCTGGTCGGCGCCGCCGTCCGCCATCTGATCGACTACGCCTTCGGCACCCGGGGCCTGCACCGCGTCGAGTGGTACAGCAGCTCGGCCAACGCCCGCAGCCGGGCGGTCGCCCAGCGCATGGGCATGAAGCTGGACGGCACGCTGCGGGAGTTCTTCCTGCACAACGGGGTCCGCCACAACAAGGAGGTCTGGTCGATCCTGGCCCCCGAGTGGAAGCCCGCGGGCTGACGCCGACCCCGGACGGGGCCCGGTGGACGCACCACCGGGCCCCGCCGCACCCGCCCGGCGTCCGGCGTCCGGCGTCCGGCCCGAGGCCACCGAGAACGCCCTGCGCGCCTTCGCCCTGATCGAACGGGGGCTCGGCGACCACTGCGCCGCCACGCCCTGAGAGAGTGGGCCCCACCACGATCTCCCGGAGGTACGCATGGCCCGGCCGCCGCTCACGCGGGACCGCTCCCCGTTCCCGACCCAGGTCGAGGGCCTCAACGCCTTCACCGGCGAGGACGGCGTGGCCGTCCTGGAGTTCGCCCGCCCGCACCGGCGCAACGCCGTCACCCTGGCCATCTGGCAGGCGCTGCCCAAGGTCCTGCTCCGGCTCGCCGAACAACCGGGCGTCCGCGCCCTGCTGGTCACCGGGGCGGGCGGAACCTTCAGCGCGGGCGCGGACATCGCCGAACTCGTCGAGGTCTACGCCGACCCGGACCGGGCCGACGACTACCACGCCGTCAACGTCGCCGCCGAGGAGGCGCTGGCCGCCTTTCCGCACCCCACCGTCGCGGTGGTGCACGGCGCCTGCGTCGGCGGAGGCTGCCAGCTGGCCGTCGCCTGCGACCTGCGCTTCGTCGCCGAGGACGCCCGGCTGGGCATCACCCCGGCCAAGCTCGGCGTGGTCTACCCGGCGGTGCCGACCCTGCGGCTGGCCCGGCTGGTCGGCCCGGCCCGGGCGAAGTACCTGCTGTTCTCCGGGGAGTTGGTGACCGGGCGGGACAGCGCCGCGATCGGCCTCGCCGACCGGGTCGCGCCGGGCGCCGAACTGGACGCCGCCGCACTGGAATTCGCCCGGCTGCTGACCCGGCGCTCGGCGCAGACGATCGGCGCCGTCAAGGCCGCGCTGGCGGTGCCGCCGGAGCACGCCGCGGCCGCCCTGGAGCCCTGGGAGCGGCGGTCCCGCGAGGCCGGGGACGTCCGCGAGGGCCTCGCCGCCTTCCTGGAGGGCCGCCCGCCCCGGTTCTGATCGACCTCCGCCGGTTCCGAACGGCCTCGCCCCGGGCCCCTCGCCCCGGCTCCCGGGCATCGGGCATCGGGCATCGGGCATCGGGCATCGGGCATCGGGACATTACGATCATCCGACCACCCCGCACCCGATCCCGCCTGGAGCACGCACCCCGATGGCCGAGCCGACGACCGAGCCGACGACCAGGACGACCTGGGCCCGGCGAGTCACCGACGGCGTCGAGCCGAAGAACGTGATCATCGCGATGCTGCCGCTGCTGGGCGTGCTGCGCTACGGCTGGAAGGGCCTCGGCTGGGCGGCGTTCGCCGCACTGTTCGCGGCGGTCGTCCCGACCCTGTTCATCCAGCGCGGCATCCGCAAGGGCACCCTGGAGGACCGGCACGTCGGCCACCGGCAGCGGCGCCTGGTGGTGATCCCGTTCATCATGCTGTCGGTGCTGACCAGCCTCGCGGTGATGCTCTGGCTGGACGCGCCCGCCGACCTGACCGCGATGGTGCTGGCGATGTTCGCCTCACTGGTCCCGATCCTGGTGATCACCGTCTGGTGGAAGGTCTCCATCCACACCGCCGTCGCCGGCGGCGCGGTGGTCTGCCTGGCCGTCGCGCTCGGCCCCTGGTGGCTGCTGCTCGCCCCGGTGGTCGCACTGATCGGCTGGTCCCGCGTGGTGCTGCGGGACCACACCGCCGCGCAGACCGTCGCCGGCGCGGCGGTGGGTGCCCTGACCGCCGGACTCACCTTCTGGGCCGCCCGGTAACAGCTGCCGGAGCGGCCACCCGTGGCCGCCCGAGACCACCCGGAGTCACCCGCGCGATCACCCACCCGAACCACCCGCCCGAACCGCTTCGCGACCGGTCACCGAATCGGCAGGCCGGAGATCGCCCGGGCGATCACCAGCCGCTGGATCTCGCTGGTCCCCTCGAAGATCGAGTAGATCGCGCTGTCCCGGTGCATCCGCTCCACCGGGTACTCCCGGGTGAACCCGTTGCCCCCGAGGATCTGCATCGCCTGCGCGGTGACCCACTTGGCGGTCTCACCCGCGTACAGCTTGGACATCGAACCCTCGGCCGAGGTGAACGGCTGGTTGGTGGCCGCCATCCAGGACGCCCGCCAGACCAGCAGCCGGGAGGCGTCGATCCGGGTCCTCATGTCGGCCAGTTGGAAGGCCACACCCTGGTTGTCGATGATCGGACGGCCGAACTGCACCCGGGTCTTCGCGTAGTCGAGCGCCACCTCGTACGCGGCCCGGGCGATGCCGATCGCCTGCGCGCCGACCGCCGGGCGGGAGGCCTCGAAGGTGGCCATCGCGGCGTTTCCCCGGCCGCCGCCCTTCCGGGCGCCCTCGCGGGCCCGGGCCAGCCGCTCCGTCAGCTTCTCCCGGCCACCGAGCAGGCAGTGGCCGGGCACCCGGACACCGTCCAGGACGACCTCCGCGGTGTGCGAGGCGCGGATGCCGTGCTTCTTGAACTTCTGGCCCTGACTCAGCCCGGGCGTACCCGGCGGGACGACGAAGGAGGCCTGCCCGCGCGCGCCGAGCCGCGGATCGACGGTGGCCACCACCACGTGGACGGCGGCGATCCCGCCGTTGGTGGCCCAGGTCTTGGTGCCGTTCAGCACCCACTCGTCCTTGGCCTCGTCGTAGACGGCGCGGGTGCGCAGCGCGGAGACGTCGGAGCCGGCGTCCGGCTCGGAGGAGCAGAACGCGGCGACCTTGACGTCGCCCGGCGTGCCGAACATCTGCGGCGCCCAGGTGCCGATCTGCTCGTCGGTGCCGTTGGCGAGCACCGCGACGGCGGCCAGCGTGGTGCCGACGATGGCGAGGCCGATGCCCGCGTCGCCCCAGAACAGTTCCTCCATGGCGATCGGGATGCCCACGCCGGAGGGGTCGAAGTACTGCTGGGCGTAGAAGTCCGGGGAGTAGATGCCCAGCCTGGCGGCCTCCTGGATGATCGGCCAGGGGGTCTCCTCGCGTTCGTCCCACTCGGCCGCGGCGGGCCGCATCACGTCGGCGGCGAAGCCGTGCAGCCAGTCGCGTACGGCGAGCTGGTCCGCGCCCGGGTCCAGCGAGAAGGTGCCCATGGTGCCTCCGGTCGAAGGGGTCGAGGGGGTCCGGACGGTGCGGGAGGGTCTGCGGCGGCACCCGCGGCGGGCCCGGGGAACGGGCGCCCGCGAGCGGCCCCCGGGGAGCGGGCGCCGAAACGGTGTCGGGCTGGTGTTACCGGCGGTAACATCGCCGGAGTCTGCTACTGATGGGCAACACGTGTCAACGCCCCCGCCCGGACCAGCCAGGAGCCCCCGTATGCCATCCGCCGCCCCCGCCAACCCCGGCGAGCCGCGCCGCGAGCAACTGCTCAACGCCGCCGACCGGGTGATCCGGCGCGACGGGCCGGCCGCCAGCATGAACGCCATCGCCGCCGAGGCGGGGATCACCAAACCGATCCTCTACCGCCACTTCGGCGACCGGAACGGGCTGATCCGGGCCCTGACCGAGCGCCACACCCGCAGTCTGCTGGCCGCGGTCCGGGCCGCACTCACCGAACCGCTGGAGCGCCGGGACCGGGTCGAACACGTACTGGACACCTACCTGGCCGGCATCGAGGCCCGCCCTCAGGTCTACCGGCTGCTCACCCACCCCGAGCCCGGCGACCCGGGCGGCGCGGGCAACGCGCTCGCCCCGGCCCTGCGGCAGATCGCGGAGGAGATCACCGGGGCCGTGCGGAGCCAGGTGGACCTCGGCCCCGACCGCGACCTGCTCGCCGAGGCCTGGGGCCGGGGCATCACCGGCATGGTGCTGGCGGCCGGCGACTGGTGGCTGGAGTCCCGGCCCTGCTCACGCCCCCGGATGGTCCAGGCGCTCGCCGACCTGCTCTGGGGCCGGCTGGCCGCGGCCGCCGACCTGCCGACCGCCGTCCCGCCCACCGCACCGGCCCCCGATCCCGCCGCGCCGGCGTCCGACCCGCGCTGAGGCCCCCGGCCCGTGGCCCGGCACCGGCGACCCGGCACCGGTGGCCCGCCGGCGAGGGGCGGGCCACCGGACGGGCGCTCCCCTACGCCAGGCCCCGGCGCGCCAGCAGCGGCCCGGTCTGCGGGTCCCGCCCGATCACCGCGCGGAAGGAGTCCAGCGCGTCCCGGCTGTCGCCGCGCGACAGCAGCTCGGCCCGGAACACCTCACCGCTCTCCCGCACCCCGCGGCCGTTCCCCTTGAACCACTCCACCGTCTCGGCGTCCAGCACCTCCGACCAGATGTAGGCGTAGTAGCCCGCGCTGTACCCGCCGGCGAAGATGTGCGTGAAGTAGGCCGTCCGGTAGCGCGGCGGGATCGCCGCCACCGCGAGCCCGGCCTTGGCCAGCGCCCGCGCCTCGAACTCCTCGGCGTCCGCGATCTCCTGGCCGGCCGGCACGGTGTGCCAGGCCCAGTCCAGCAGCGCCGCCGCCAGGTACTCGACCGTGCGGAAGCCCTGCCCGAAGCCCTCCGCCGCCGCCATCCGCTCGACCAGCTCGGCCGGCAGCGGCTCGCCCGTCACATGGTGCTTGGCGTAGTTGGCCAGGACGGCCGGCCAAACCATCCACATCTCGTTGACCTGCGAGGGGAACTCGACGAAGTCCCGCGGCACGGCCGTCCCCGCGAAGTACGGGTAGCGGACGTCCGAGAACAGCCCGTGCAGCGCGTGCCCGAACTCGTGGAACAGCGTGCGCACCTCGTCCCAGGAGAGCAGCACCGGCTCACCGGACGCCGGGCGGGCGATGTTCAGGTTGTTCATCACCACCGGCCGCCGGCCGAGCAGCCTCGACTGGGTGACCAGCTCGTCCATCCAGGCGCCGCCGCGCTTGGACGCCCGCGCGTGGAAGTCCCCGAGGAACAGGCCCAGCGAGCCGCCGTCCGCCTCGAACACCTCGAAGACCCGCACGTCCGGGTGGTACGCCGTCAGGTCCGGCCGCTCGGTGAAGGTCACCCCGTACGCCAGGTTCGCCGCGAAGAAGACGCCCTCGTGCAGCACCCGCTCCAGCTCGAAGTACGGGCGCAGCGCCGCCGCGTCCACCTGGTACGAGGACTGCCGGACCAGCTCCGAGTAGTACGCCCAGTCATGCGCCGCGATCTCGTCGATCCCGTCGGCCGCCGCCAGGGCGGCCAGCTCCGCCGCCTCCCGGCGCGCGTTGGCCACCGCCGGCGGCACCAGCCTGGCCAGCAGCCCGTCCACCGCCTCGACGGTGCCGGCGGTCTCGTCCGCGACCACGTGGGCGGCGTGCGTGCCGTACCCGAGCAGCCGGGCCCGCTCGGCTCGCAGGGTGGCCATCCGGATCGCCAGTGGGCCGTTGGCCCGGGCCGCGCGGCCCAGCGAGGCGGCCATCAGGCGTTCGCGGACCGAGCGGTCGGTGAGGAAGGCCAGCTCGGTCTGGTTGGAGAAGTTCTTCAGGCTCAGCACGTACTTGCCGTCGTGCCCGAGCGCCCGCCCGTTCTCCGCCGCCGCGGCGATCGCGTCCGGGGAGAGCCCGTCCAGCTGCTCGGCGGAGTCCAGCACCAGCGCCCTGGCCTGCGAGTCGGCCGACACGTTCTGCCGGAACGCCGTCTCGGCGGCGGCCAGTTCGGCGTTCAGCCCGCGCAGCCGCTCCTGGTCGGCGGCCCCCAGCCGGGCGCCGGCCCGGACGAAGGCGGTGTGCCGGCGCTCCAGCAGCCGCAGCGACTCCCCGTCCAGGCCGAGCCCGTCGCGCCGCCCGTACAGCTCCTCGATCCGGGCGAACAGCTCGGCGTCCAGGTGGATCGCGTCGTCGTGTGCGGCGAGCCTCGGGCTGACCTCGGCGTCGATCCGGTCGATCACCGGTGTGGTGTCGGAGGAGGACTGGTTGAGGAACACCGCGTTCACCCGGCGCAGCAGCGACCCCGAACGCTCCAGCGCGATCACCGTGTTGTCGAAGGTCGGCGGCTCGGGGTCGGCGGTGATCGCGGCGATCTCGGCGAGCTGGTCGGCCATACCGCGCTCGAACGCCGGCAGGTAGTGCTCCTCCCGGATCTCGGCGAACGGCGGCAGTTCGTAGGCCAGGGTGCTGGCCTTGAAGAACGGGTTCTCGGTCATTTCGCCGACCCTACGCGGTGTCACCCGGGCTGCCTACGCCCCCCGCCCCGAGCCGGACGCCGGTTGTCGTACCCACCGGCTACCGTCGAGGTCACACGCCCGTACGCCCGAGAGGAGGAGCCCCCGTGGCACCCCGGATCGCCCTCGTCCCCGACCCGCACGGCCCGGGTGGCCGGCTCCAGCCCCTCGACGACTCCGGCGCCCCGCTCGGTCCGCCCGCCGCCACCGCCGACCTCGCCGCCGCCGTCGCCGAACGGGAGGCGGCCGAGCACCCGCGCTGGGTCTGGGCCGCCGCCGACAGCGGCTACGCGCCGCTGCTCCCCCGACTGCCCGACCGGCTCGCCCGCTGCCACGACCTGCGACTGGCCGAGGCGCTGCTGCTGGCCCACGAGGGCCGGTTCGGCGCACCGCGCTCGCTCGGCGCGGCCTGGGCCCGGCTGAAGGGCCTGCCCGTCCCCGCCGATCTGCCCGAGCCGGGCTCCGCCGACTCCGGCGACGGGCAGGACACCCTGTTCGCCCCCGACCGCCTGCAACTGCCGCCGGGCGCCGACCCACTGGCCGCCGTGGTCGCCGTCCACGCCGAGCAGCAGCGCCGGCTGGCCGCCATCGCCGACCCGGCCGCCCGGTCCCGGTTCCGGCTGCTGGTCGCCGCCGAGTCGGCCGGCGCACTGGTGGCCGCCGAGATGGCGGACGACGGCCTGCCCTGGCGCGCCGACATCCACGACCGGCTGCTCACCGAACTGCTCGGCCCGCGTCCGACCGTCCCCGGCACCCAGCCGAGGCTGCTGGCCGAGCTGGCCGTCGAGCTCCAGCAGGCGCTCGGCGGGCGCCCGTTCAACCCCGACTCGCACAGCCAGGTACTGCGCGCCTTCGCCGACCGGGGCATCCAGCTCGGCTCCACCCGCTCCTGGGAGCTGAAGGAGGTGGACCACCCGGCCGCCGCGCTGATGATCCGCTACAAGGAGCTGTCCCGGATCCACGCCGCGCACGGCTGGGCCTGGCAGGACGCCTGGGCCCGCGGTGGCCGGTTCCGCCCCGAGTACGTGGTCGGCGGCGTGGTCTCCGGCCGCTGGGCCAGCCGGGGCGGCGGCGCCCTGCAGATCCCGCGCATCCTGCGCCGCGCCGTGGTCGCCGACCCGGGCTGGCTGCTGGTCGTCGCGGACGCCGCCCAGCTGGAGCCGCGGGTGCTGGCCGCCCTCTCCCAGGACGCCGGGCTGGCCCGCACCGCCGCCGGCGGCGACCTGTACGAGGCGCTGGCCGCCAGCGCCTTCCAGGGCGACCGCGACAAGGCCAAGCTCGGCCTGCTGGGCGCCATGTACGGGCAGACCAGCGGCGACATCGGCCCGCTGCTGAACACCCTGCGCCACCGCTACCCCGCCGCCATGGGGTACGTGGAGGCGGCCGCCCGTACCGGCGAGGACGGCGGCGTGGTCGTCTCCCGGCTGGGCCGGGCCTGCCCGCCGCCCTCGGCCGACTGGCTCGACCTCACCGAGGCCCCCGAGAACGCGGCGGACGCGGGCGGCCGCTCGGCCCGCGCCCGGGGCCGCTTCACCCGCAACTTCGTCATCCAGGCCAGCGCCGCCGACTGGGCGCTGGCGCTGCTCGCCGCGCTGCGCCGCCGGCTGAACGCGCTGCCGGCGGCCGACCCGGACGACCGCCCGCACCTGGTGTTCTTCCAGCACGACGAGGTGGTGGTGCACACCCCGGCCAATCTCGCCGACCAGGTGGCGGCGGCCGTCGCCGAGGCGGCCGACGAGGCCCGGCAGCTGGTCTTCGGGGACACCCCGGTCCGTTTCCCGCTGACCACCGCGGTGGTGGACTGCTACGCCGACGCCAAGTAGCGCCTGAGCCGCCCCCTCGCCCACACCTCCCGGACCACCGCCTTCCGGCCCTACACCTTCCGGAAGGCCCGCGCGTCCTCGGCCGCCGCGACCACCTCGGCCAGCGCCGCCCCGGTGGAGGCCGTCACGGCGGCGGCGACCGCACCCTCCACGAACGGCGCGTCCACCAGCACCGTGCCGGGGCGCGGCTCGTCCTCCAGGACCGCGACGGCGGTCAGCACCGAGCTCCCCAGGTCGGGCAGCACCACCACCCCCGCCCCGCCGTCCGCCGCCACGACGGCCCGCGCGATCAGGTCGTAGCTGGTGCCGAGCCCGCCGTCCTCCGTCCCGGCCGCCACCACCACCCGCACCGCGTCCGAAGCCAGTTCGCCCAGCAGCTCGCGCAGCCCGGCGGCCAGCTGCGCGCTGTGCGAGACCAGGACGATGCCCACGTAGTCGCTCATGGCCCCGACCCTACGACCGGCCCGCTGCTCCGGCGGAGTGATCCGTCCGACCCCGTCCTCCGCGTGTCGCAACCGGTGCCGACCACCCCCGTCTGGCGTAGCGTCGGGGCAGCACCGTCTGCCGAGGGAGCGAAGCGCTGTGAAGAAGCTGATCAACACCCCGGAGAGCGTCCTGGAGGACGCGCTGGCCGGAGTCGCGGCCGCCCACCCGGAGTTGACGGTGGACATCGCGAACCGGGTGATCACCCGCGCGGTCCGCCCGGAGGCGTCCAAGGTCGCCCTGGTCTCGGGCGGCGGGTCGGGCCACGAGCCGCTGCACGGTGGCTTCGTCGGCCCGGGCATGCTGGACGCGGCCTGCCCGGGCGAGGTGTTCACCTCCCCGGTGCCGGACCAGATGCTGGCCGCCGCCAGGGCCGTGGACTCCGGCGCCGGGGTGGTCTTCGTGGTGAAGAACTACACCGGCGACGTGATGAACTTCGAGCTGGCCGCCGAACTGGCCGCCGAGGAGGGCCTGGAGGTCCGCACCGTCCTGGTCGACGACGATGTCGCGGTCGAGGACTCGACCTGGACGGCGGGCCGCCGGGGCACCGGAGCGACCGTGCTGGTGGAGAAGGCGGCCGGTGCGCTGGCCGAGCGCGGCGCGACGCTGGACGAGGTGGCAGCCCTGGGCGAGCGGGTCAACGCCGCCTCCCGCTCCTTCGCGGTCGCGCTGACCGCCGCGACCGTCCCGGCGGCCGGCAAGCCCGGCTTCGACCTGCCGGAGGACGAGATCGAGGTCGGGGTCGGCATCCACGGCGAGCCCGGCCGGCGCCGCGAGAAGCTCCGCCCGGCCCGCGAGCTGGCCGCCGAGGTGGTCGAGACCATCCTCACCGACCACGACCTGACCGCCGGGGACGAGGTGATCGCCCTGCTGAACGGCCTCGGGGGCACCCCGCTGCTGGAGCTGTACATCGTCTTCGGCGAGGTCGCCGCCCGGCTGGCCGGACGCGGTATCACGGTGGCCCGCAGCCTGGTCGGCAACTACGTCACCAGCCTCGACATGGCGGGCTTCTCCCTCACCCTCACCAAGGCCGACGCCCAGCTGCTGGAGCTGTGGGACGCCCCGGTGGACACCCCCGCCCTCAAGCGGGCCTGAACGGAAGGCGGACACCACCGTCATGGACAACGCAGTCAGGGACGACGGGGCCGAGGGCGGTGCGGCCGAGGGCTTCGGCACCGCCCGCGCCGAGGCCTGGGTCCGCGCGATCGCCACGGCCGTCGAGAAGGAGCAGGATCGGCTCACCGAACTGGACTCGGCGATCGGGGACGGCGACCACGGCAGCAACCTGCGGCGCGGCTTCGCCGCCGTGCTGACCGCCCTGGACGGCCTCGACCCGGCCGGCCCGGGCGCACTGCTGAACAGGACCGGCACCACGCTGATCTCCAAGGTCGGCGGCGCCTCCGGCCCGCTGTACGGCAAGGCCTTCCGCGCCATCGGCGCCGCCCTGCCCGATACCGCCCTGCCCGACACCGCTCTGCCCGACGCCGCCGCACTCGGCGAGGCGCTGGCCGCCGGCCTGGACGCGATCCGCGCCCTTGGCAAGGCCGAGCCCGGCGACAAGACCATCGTCGACGCGTACACCCCGGCGGTGGCCGCCTACCGGACGGCGGTGGCGGCGGGCGCCGGGCTGCCCGGGGCCGCCTCGGCGGCGGCGGCCGCGGCCGAGCAGGGGGCGCGCGACACCGTACCGCTCCAGGCCCGCAAGGGGCGCGCCTCCTACCTCGGCCCGCGCAGCATCGGCCACCAGGACCCGGGCGCCACCTCGACCGCGCTGATCTTCCGCGCCCTCGCGGAGGTCACCGCGGCCTGAACCGGGAGCCGGCCGGTGCCCGCTACCGGTCGGTGCGGGTGATCAGCAGCAGCAGCGCGTCGTCGCGCAGTTCCCCGCCGGTGTGCTCCAGCAGGTCGGCGTAGATCCGGCCGACCGCCGCCTCCAGCTCCGCCGCCGAGCGGGCCGCGCCCCGGACCAGCGGGCCGGCCCGCTCCGCCAGCGGGTAGAACTCGCCGTTCTTCCGGTGCCGGGCCTCGACCACACCGTCGGTGCAGAGCACCAGCACGTCGTCGTGGCCGAACGGCTGGTCCCAGGTGGCCGGCTCACCGGGGGCCAGCCGGCCGAGGCCCAGCGGCACCCACGGGTCCGGGGCGTCCAGCACGTGCGCCCGGCCCTCCCGGTCCACCCGGATCGGCGGGACGTGCCCGTACTGGAGCAGTTCCATCACCCCCGGCGTCCGGAACTCGGCGAACAGCGCCGTGGTGAACTCCCCGGCCGGCGCGTGCCGCTCGACGCTGGCCTCGATCCGCGCGGCCACCCCGCGCAGCCCGGCCTCGTCGTACGCGGCCTCCCGGAACGAGCCGAGCACCACGGCGGCGGTCTGCACCGCCCCCAGCCCCTTGCCGCGGACGTCCCCGACCGCCACCCGGGTGCCGTGCGGGGTCTCCAGCACCGAGTAGAGGTCGCCGCCGATCCGCGAGGCGTCGGCGGCGGAGACGTACCGCACCGCCAGATGCAGCGGTCCGACCACCGGGCCCGGCAGCCGCAGCAGCGCCCGCTGGGCGGCCTCGGCCACCGAGCTGACGGCCGCGAAGGCCGCCGCGCGCCGCATCCGGATCTTGGCCACCCAGGCGGAGAACAGCGTCAGCATCAGGTAGCTGACCATCGCGCCGTACAGGAAGCGGTCGTCGTTGACGTCGGCGACCTCGTCGTAGTGGCTGAGCCCGAAGACCGAGAGCAGCCCGAGCGAGCAGACCATCAGCAGCTCGACCGGCCGCAGGGTGAGCGCGGCGATGGTCGGGACGACGGACATCAGCGGTGCGAGGTAGCGGTCCTTGCCGGAGAGGAAGTCCGCGAGCGCCACCAGCAGGATCGCGATCAGCGCCGGGGTGGCCCGCCGCCAGAACGGCACGTCCTGGAGATCGGCGGCCAGCAGGGCGCCACGTCGCCGGTCCGGCGGGAGTCCCGAGGCAGTCGGGACCGCGGGCGACTGGGCACGGCGGATCGGAAACACATATCGAACATAACGGACGATCAACGCACTCACCCACCCACCCGCCCCATCGCCCCGCCCGCCCCCGGCGTGGATTCCGGCACGACGTAGTCACACGCATACGCTCTGCACTCGGATCGCACCGCAATGCGATCCACGCCACATCACTCACTCTCCCGAGGAATACCCCTTGGGGGTATGGTGTTATCAGAATCAGAGTCCGGGCGCAGACCCGCGGCAGCGCAAATCCTTTCGGAGGCCCCGATGTCCAGCACCATCACCTACACCGTGACCGGCATGAGCTGCGGCCACTGCGAGAGCTCGATCAGCAAGGAGCTCTCCACCCTGACCGGCGTCACCGAGGTGGCCGCCGACGCCAAGGCAGGCACCGTGACGGTCTCCTCCGCCACCGAGCTCGACGACGACCAGGTCCGCGCCGCGGTCGACGAGGCCGGCTACGAGCTGGTCGGCCGGTCCGCCTGAGCCCCCCGCAGTACGGCGGGGGCCGGACGAGCCCCACCCCGCGCCCCCGCCGTACGCTCTCTTCAAGGAGCTGATCAGCATGAGCACCTCCACTCCGGGCACCAGCGCCCCGGGCGCGACCGCCGGCATAGGCGGCCAGGACGGCCGGGCCGCCGTACAGGACCGGGTCGAGCTGTCGATCGGCGGGATGACCTGCGCCTCCTGCGCGGCCCGGATCGAGAAGAAGCTCAACCGGATGGACGGCGTCGAGGCCACCGTCAACTTCGCCACCGAGAAGGCCCGGGTCGACTTCGGGCCCGGAGTGAGCGTGGCGGACCTCATCGCCACCGTCGAGAACACCGGGTACACCGCCGAGCTGCCCCCGCCGCCGGCCACCGCGGCCACCGCTCCCGGCACGGCCGCCGCCGCCGAGGAGCAGCCGCCGGCCGACCCGCTGCTGGACCGGCTGCTGATCAGCGCCGTCCTCAGCATCCCCGTGGTCATGCTGTCGATGGTCCCGTCCCTGCAGTTCACCAACTGGCAGTGGCTGGCCTTCGCACTCACCGGCCCGGTCGTCGTCTACGGCGGCCTGCCGTTCCACAAGGCCGCCTGGACCAACCTCAAGCACGGCGCCGCGACCATGGACACCCTGGTCTCGCTCGGCACCCTGGCCGCCTTCGGCTGGTCGTTCTGGGCCCTGTTCTGGGGCGAGGCGGGCATGGCCGGGATGCGGCACGACTTCTCGTTCTCGATCGGCGACACCGACGCCTCCTCCACGCTCTACCTGGAGACGGCCGCCGCCGTCACCGTGCTGATCCTGCTCGGCCGCTACCTGGAGGCCCGCTCCAAGCGCCGCGCCGGCGCCGCCCTGCACGCCCTGCTCGACCTGGGCGCCAAGGATGTCGCCGTGCTCCAGAACAACCGCGAGGTGCGGATGCCGGTGGCCCAACTGGCCGTCGGGATGCGCTTCGTGGTCCGCCCGGGCGAGAAGATCGCCACCGACGGCGTGGTCGTCGAGGGCGCCTCCGCCGTGGACGCCTCGATGCTCACCGGCGAGTCCGTGCCCGTCGAGGTCGCGGTCGGCGACTCCGTCACCGGCGCCACCGTCAACGCCGGCGGCCGTCTGGTGGTCGAGGCCACCCGGGTCGGCGCCGACACCCAGCTCTCCCGGATGGCCCGGCTGGTCGAGGACGCACAGAACGGCAAGGCCGCCGCCCAGCGGCTGGCCGACCGGATCTCCGCCGTCTTCGTGCCGGTCGTCATCCTGATCGCGCTCGGCACCCTGGTCGGCTGGCTGCTGGTCTCCAACAGCCCCACCGAGGCGTTCACCGCCGCCGTCGCCGTCCTGATCATCGCCTGCCCCTGTGCCCTGGGTCTGGCCACCCCGACCGCGCTGATGGTCGGCACCGGGCGCGGCGCCCAGCTCGGCATCCTGATCAAGGGCCCGGAGGTACTGGAGACCACCCGCCGGGTGGACACCATCGTGCTGGACAAGACCGGCACCGTCACCACCGGCCGGATGGCGCTCGCCGCCGTGCACACCGCCGACGGTGTCACCGAGACCGAGGCGCTGCGGCTGGCCGGCGCGCTGGAACACGCCTCCGAGCACCCGATCGCCGCCGCGATCGCCGCGGCCGCCGCCGAGCGGACCGGCGAACTGCCGCCCGTCGAGGGCTTCGAGAACGTCCCGGGCCGGGGCGTGCAGGGCGTCGTCGAGGGCCACGCCGTGGTCGCCGGGCGCGAGGCACTGCTCGCCGACTGGGCCCAGCACCTGCCGCCGGCCCTCGCCGCCGCCAAGGCCGCCGCCGAGGCCGCCGGCCGGACCGCCGTGGCGGTCGGCTGGGACGGCGAGGCGCGGGCTGTCCTGGAGGTCGCCGACGCGGTCAAGCCGACCAGCGCCGAGGCGATCGCCGACCTGCGGGCCCTGGGCCTGCGGCCGGTCCTGCTGACCGGCGACAACCGGCTGGTCGCCGAGGCGGTGGCGGCCGAGGTCGGCATCGCCCCGGAGGACGTGATCGCCGAGGTGCTGCCGGAGGACAAGGTCAGCACCGTCAAGCGCCTCCAGGCCGAGGGCCGCTCGGTCGCGATGGTCGGCGACGGCGTCAACGACGCCGCCGCGCTCGCCCAGGCCGACCTGGGCCTGGCGATGGGCACCGGCACCGACGCCGCGATCGAGGCAAGCGACCTGACCCTGGTCCGCGGCGACCTGCGCTCAGCGGCGGACGCCATCCGGCTCTCCCGGCGGACCCTCGGCACCATCAAGGGCAACCTGTTCTGGGCCTTCGGCTACAACGTCGCGGCGATCCCGCTCGCTGCGGCCGGCCTGCTCAACCCGATGATCGCCGGTGCCACGATGGCCTTCTCCTCGGTCTTCGTGGTCACCAACAGCCTCCGGCTGCGCCGCTTCCGGGCCGCCTGAACCTACGGACGCCGAAGGACCCGTACCAAGCGGTGCGGGTCCTTCGGCGTCCGCGACCGCGCGGCCGGGCCGTCAACGGCCGAGCAGCTCGCCGCCGTTGCAGTGCAGGATCTCGCCGGTGATGAACCCGGCCTCGGGCGAGGCCAGGAAGTAGACCGCCGCCGCGACCTCGCCGGTCTCGCCGACCCGGCCGAGCAGCGTCCGGGCGGCCCGGCGGGAGACCTCCGCCTCGTCCAGCCGCGGACCGAAGAACTCGGTGCCGGCCACCGTTCCCGGGGCGACGATGTTGGCGGTGATGCCCGAGGTGCCCAGCTGCGCGGCCAGGAAGTGGTTCCAGGCGTGCAGCGAGGCCTTGGCCGCCCCGAACGAGCCGGCGCCGCGCAGCGCCGCGATCGAGCTGATGGTGACCACCCGGCCGGCGCCCGGGGTGAGCCGGTCGCGGATGGACTCGGTGAGCATCACCACGGTCAGCACGTTGCGCTCGAAGTCCCCGCGCCAGCGGGCCAGCAGGGCGTGCGGCCCGGCCCCGATCACCGTCTCCCGGCTGCCCGCGTTGTTCACCAGGACGTCGATCCGCTCCGGCAGCGCGGCCAGCGCGGCCTCCACCGCGTCCGGGTCGGCGAGGTCGCAGACCAGCGGGGTGACGTTCGGCCCGAGGTCGGCGGCGGACTGTTCGAGCACCGCCCGCCGGCGGCCGACGATCACGACCTGTTCGCCCGCCTCGGCGAACCGCCGCGCCACCTCGTACCCGATACCCGTGCCACCACCGGTGACAACGACGTTCCTGGCCATCTGCGCGCTCCCTCCCCAGTTCCGCCGCCACGCTGCGAGGGTGCGGGACGGTCCCTACCGGAATGCCACGATTCCTATCACGCTCGGTTGCCGTGACTGCGGGGAGGGTGACGTCGCGCGCGCGGGAAGGTGTGGTATGGGCGCGGCACCACGCGCACACGGAGCGTGGCGAGAGGCAGCTCACACCCCCCCGGCGTAACTTCTCGCACCCTGATACGTCTTAGGTTGGTAGTGCGGCAGTTTTTTTGGTGGGCGGAGACGTGGCGAACGGCATCATGTCACCGCGTTGCCACGCTGCCGCCGACGGGGCTCCGGCGGGCCCCGGGTCGGTCGTCGACTTCGACGGCCTTCGCGCACGACGCCGGGGTGTGGCGGGTCAGGGACGCTTTGAGCGGCCGTCCCGGGCTGCGGCCGGCCCCGGAGTCGTGCGCCGTACGTGTGCGGCCCCGCGAGGGACGCGGAAGGGCCCGGTCGCACTCCCCGGAATCTCGGGAGTGCGGCCGGGCCCTTCCGGTGCCTGGGTCAGCGGGCGTCGAGAGCCACGTAGTCGCGGATCGCGGTGCCGGTGTAGATCTGGCGCGGACGGCCGATCCGGCTGGTCGGGTCGTTGATCATCTCGTGCCAGTGGGCGATCCAGCCCGGCAGCCGGCCGAGGGCGAACAGCACGGTGAACATGCTGGTCGGGAAGCCCATGGCGCGGTAGATCAGGCCGGTGTAGAAGTCCACGTTCGGGTACAGCTTGCGGGAGACGAAGAAGTCGTCGCTGAGCGCGTGCTCCTCCAGCTTCAGCGCGATCTCGAGCAGCTCGTCGGACTTGCCGAGCTGGCCGAGCACCTCGTGCGCAAGGATCTTGACCTGCGCGGCGCGCGGGTCGAAGGCCTTGTAGACGCGGTGGCCGAAGCCCATCAGCTTGACGCCGTCCTCGCGGTTCTTCACCTTGCGGATGAACGCGTCGACGTCGCCGCCGTCCTTCTGGATGCTCTCCAGCATCTCCAGCACGGCCTGGTTGGCGCCACCGTGCAGCGGGCCCCAGAGCGCCGAGATGCCGGCCGAGATGGACGCGAACTGGTTGGCGTGGCTGGAGCCCACCAGGCGGACGGTGGAGGTCGAGCAGTTCTGCTCGTGGTCCGCGTGCAGGATCAGCAGCTTGTCCAGCGCGTTGACGATCACCGGGTTGAGCTCGTAGTCCTCGGCCGGGACCGCGAAGGTCATCCGGAGGAAGTTCTCGACGTAGCTCAGGTCGTTGCGCGGGTAGACGAACGGCTGGCCGACCGACTTCTTGTACGCGTAGGCCGCGATCGTCGGCAGCTTCGCCAGCAGGCGGACCGTCGACAGGTGGCGCTGGGCGGCGTCGAAGGGGTTGTGGCTGTCCTGGTAGAAGGTGGACAGCGCACCGACCACCGAGGACAGCATCGCCATCGGGTGGGCGTCGCGCGGGAAGCCCTGGTAGAAGCGCTTGACGTCCTCGTGCAGCAGGGTGTGCTGGGTGATCTCGCGGTTGAACTCCGCCAGCTGGTCCGGGGTCGGCAGCTCGCCGTTGATCAGGAGGTACGCGGTCTCGATGAAGCTGCCCTGCTCGGCGAGCTGCTCGATCGGGTAGCCGCGGTACCGCAGGATGCCGTTGTCACCGTCCACGAAGGTGATCGCGGACTTGTACGCGGCGGTGTTACCGAAGCCGTTGTCCAGGGTGACCAGGCCGGTCTGCGGGAGCAGCTTCGAGATGTCGAAGCCGGCGTTGCCCGCAGTGCTCTCGACGACGGGGTACTCGTACTCGCCGTCCTGGTACCGCAGTACTACCGAGTTGTCGCTCACGTCTTCCTCACCGACGAAATGAATCCTCTTCCAAGGTGCCCTGACTGTCTCTACCATCCCCCATCTGGCGGACAGCCGCGCACCCGGGGTGGCCCGGAAGGGCCCGCCCCTACAAAACCTTCTGCCGCAGCCGGTACGAACCGGACAAGATCGGCACCACCCTAGGCTCTGTCGTAAATCTCTTCACGTCAAGAGAACAATAGAGGCAACCATCCCTTGGAGAATCATCCAGTTGCCAGCCGGTGATCCAGCGCGGCATGCCTCCTACCTGCACTGACGGTTCGAACAGCCTGAGCGATCGCCTTCCGTGACCCGACCAGCACAACCAGTTTCCGCGCCCTGGTCACAGCGGTGTAGAGGAGGTTCCGCTGGAGCATCGTCCAGGCGGACGTGGTGACCGGAATCACCACCACGGGATACTCGCTGCCCTGCGACCGGTGGATCGTCACCGCGTACGCGTGGGCCAGCTCGTCCAGCTCGTCGAAGTCGTACGGCACCTCCTCGTCCTCGTCGGTGAGCACCGTCAGCCGCTGGTCGTCCACGCTGAGCGCGGTCACCACTCCCACTGTGCCGTTGAAGACGCCGTTCCGCCCCTTGTCGTAGTTGTTCCGGATCTGGGTGACCTTGTCCCCGACCCGGAACGTCCGCCCGCCGAACCGCCGCTCCGCCAGCCCCTCCCGGGCCGGCGTCACCGCCGCCTGCAGCAGCGTGTTCAGGTTCCCCGCGCCCGCCGGGCCCCGGTGCATCGGCGCCAGCACCTGCACGTCCCGCCGCGCGTCGAACCCGAACCGCTGCGGAATCCGCCGCGCCACCACGTCCACGGTCAGGCCCGCCGCCTGCTCCGTGTCGTCCTCCACGAACAGGAAGAAGTCCGGCAGGCCCTCCGTCAGCGGCGGCAGGCCCTCGTTGATCCGGTGCGCGTTGGTCACCACCCCCGACTCCTGCGCCTGCCGGAAGATCCTGGTCAGCCGCACCGACGGGATCGGCCCACCCGGCGTCAGCAGATCCCGCAGCACCTCGCCGGCGCCCACCGACGGCAGCTGGTCCACATCCCCCACGAACAGCAGGTGCGCCCCCGGCGCCACCGCCTTGACCAGCTTGTTCGCCAGGATCAGGTCCAGCATGGACGCCTCGTCGACCACCACCAGGTCGGCGTCCAGCGGGCGGTCCCGGTCGTACGCCGCGTCCCCGCCGGGCCTCAGCTCCAGCAGCCGGTGAACGGTGGACGCCTCCACCCCGGTCAGCTCCGACAGCCGCTTCGCCGCCCGGCCGGTCGGTGCCGCCAGCACCACCTTCGCCCGCTTCGCCAGCGCCAGCGTCACGACCGACTTCACCGTGAACGACTTGCCGCAGCCGGGGCCCCCGGTCAGCACCGCGACCTTCTCGGTCAGTGCCAGCCGCACCGACTGCTCCTGCTCCGGCGCCAGCTCCACCCCCGTACGCTTCGCCAGCCAGCCCAGCGCGGCCGGCCAGTCCACGTCCGCGAACCACGGCATCCGGTCCACGTCCGACCGCAGCAGCCGCAACAGCTGGTTGGCGAGCGAGATCTCCGCCCGGTGGAACGGGACCAGGTACACCGCGGTGATCGGCTCACCGCTCTCCCCCGGCACCGACTCCCGCACCACTCCCTCCGCGGCCACCAGCTCCGCCAGGCAGTCGATCACCAGCCCCACGTCCACCTGGAGCAGCTTCACCCCGTCCGCGATCAGCCGCTCCTCCGGCAGGAAGCAGTGCCCCTGGTCACTGCTCTGCGACAGCGCGTACTGCAGCCCCGCCTTCACCCGCTCCGGACTGTCGTGCGGGATCCCCACCGCCTGCGCGATCCGGTCCGCCGTCAGAAAGCCGATGCCCCACACGTCCGACGCCAGCCGGTACGGCTCGTTCTTCACCACCCCGATCGAGCCGTCCCCGTACTGTTTGTAGATTCGTACGGCCAGCGAGGTCGACACCCCGACCCCCTGCAGAAAGACCATCACCTCCTTGATGGACTTCTGCTCCTCCCAGGCGGCCGCGATCTTCTTGGTCCGCTTCGGCCCGAGCCCCGGCACCTCGATCAGCCGGCCCGGCTCGTTCTCGATCACCTCCAGGGTGTCCACCCCGAACCGCTCCACGATCCGCTCCGCGAACCGCGGCCCGATCCCCTTGATCAGCCCCGAGCCCAGATAGCGCTGGATCCCCTGCACCGTGGCCGGCAGCACCGTCGTGTAGTTCTCCACCACGAACTGCTTGCCGTACTGCGGATGCGACCCCCACCGCCCGTGCAGCCGCAGCGACTCCCCCGGCTGCGCCCCCAGCAGCGCGCCCACCACCGTCAGCAGGTCGTTCGCGCCCCGGCCGGTGTCCACCCGGGCGACGGTGTACCCCGTCTCCTCGTTGGCGTACGTGATCCGCTCCAGCACGCCCTCGACCTGGGCGAGCTGGCGCGGCGCGGCTACCTGGCCCGCCTGCGCCTGCCTGGCCACCGGACCCCCTTCACCAGTGCGGGTGGACCATTCCGCTACGCACCGTACCGCCCGGCCACGACAGCCGGGTCCAGGCCCTGCGGTGCAGCGGTCCGGCCGAGGTGCCAGGCTGGGAGAAAACCACGGGGGGCACCGACCGCACCCGCGTCACGGCGTGCCCGTCCAAGGAGCAGTGCCACCATGCTCACCACCGCCTTCGTCCCCGGCTCCCCCAACTGGCTCGACCTCGGCAGCCCCGACACCCGGGCCTCCGTCGACTTCTACACCGCCCTGTTCGGCTGGACCTTCGACTCGGCCGGCCCCGAGGCCGGCGGCTACGGCTTCTTCCAGCAGGAAGGGCGCACGGTCGCCGCCCTCGGCCCGCTCACCGAGGAGGGCTCGACGCCCGCCTGGACGCTCTACTTCTGCACCCTCGACGCCGACCGCACCGCCGAACTCGTCGAGGAAGCCGGCGGCCGGGTGCGATTCACCCCGTTCGACGTCTTCACCAACGGCCGGATGGCCGGTTTCACCGACCCCACCGGCGCCGAGTTCGCCGTCTGGCAGCCCCGCGACACCAGGGGCCTCGACGCCGTGACCGACGAGAACACCCTCTGCTGGGCCGAGTGCTACAGCATCGACGCCGAGGCCGCGAAGACCTTCTACCGCCGTGTCTTCGGCTGGCAGGAGCAGGACGTCCCGCTCGAGGGCGCGCTGTACACCGTCCTCACCCCGGCCGGCGGCGGCACCGACGACGCGCTCGGCGGCATCATGCAGCTCGGCCCCGAGCAGACGGCCGCCGGCACCTCCTCGCACTGGCTCCCCTACTTCGAGGTCCCCAACGTGGACGCCAGCCTCGCCATCGCCGACAAGCTGGGCGCCACCACCCGGATCCCGGCCATGGACGTCCACGGCGTCGGCCGTCTCGCCCAGCTGATCGACCCGCACGGCGCGGTCTTCGCCGTCATCACCAGCGCGGCGCCCGGTGAGTGACGCCCACTCACCCCTCACCGCGGGCGTGGACGGCCCCTGAGCGGCCCTGGGTGGCCCTGGACCCTCGGCCCGGGGCGAGAGAGGGCCACGGTCGCGGGGCCGGGTCCCCGGGGTGGCCCTACGCTCTGGTCATGGACAACCTGATCATGGACAGCCTGACGATCCGCCGCGCCACCGCCGACGACGTCCCGGCGATCATCGCGATGCTCGCCGACGACCCGCTGGGCGCCACCCGCGAGAGCCCCGGCGACCTCACCCCCTACCACGCCGCCTTCGCCCGCATCGACGCCGACCCGCAGCAGCACCTGGTGGTCGCCGAACGCGCCGGCCGGACCGTCGGCACCCTCCAGCTCACCGTCGTCCCCGGTCTCGCCAGGAAGGGCGCCACCCGCACCATCATCGAGGCCGTCCGGATCCACGCCGACGAACGGGGCACCGGCCTCGGCAGCGAGCTGATCACCTGGGCGATCGACCGCTCCCGCGAGCTCGATGCCGATCTCGTCCAGCTCACCTCCGACGCGACGCGCACCGACGCGCACCGTTTCTACGAGCGCCTCGGCTTCGTCCCGTCGCACCTCGGTTTCAAACTCGCGCTGTAAACGCAGAGAACCCCCACCCGGAATCGGGTGGGGGTTCTCTGGAATGATTGTTCGGCGGCGTCCTACTCTCCCACAGGGTCCCCCCTGCAGTACCATCGGCGCTGTGAGGCTTAGCTTCCGGGTTCGGAATGTAACCGGGCG